>JAYSCA010000304.1:0-3973 GCA_041915165.1 Ideonella sp. | reverse complement strand
AGCGCATCGACCATCGCCCGGGTGCGCTCGCGTTGCGAGCCTTCCTCGGACAGCAGGCGCGCCAGCGCCAGCTCGCAGCCCTTGACCGCCATCTCCAGCCAGATGCGGCGCTGCTCGCGCGGCTGGTGCACCGCGTGCACCTTGCTGCCCGCCTGTTCGCTCAGGGCCTGCAACAAGGCCTCGTCGATCGGATGGCTCAGCACCAGCAGCGGCGGTGGTGCGGTGTGCAGATAGTGCTGGGTGATGAAGGCCTCCAGCACCTGGGTTTCCGCCCGGCGCAGCAGCACGACCGCCGCTTCGGCGGGGTCTTCCGGCAGGGCCGGCATGTCGCCGCCCTCGTCCAGCGCGTGGGCCTCGTCCGCGGCCAGCGCGGTCGCTTCCTCCACATGGGCCGGGAAGAAGGCGCGGTCGCCCAGGTGGCGGCCGCCCCGCACCATCGCCAGGTTCACACAGGCGCGGCCACCGGCCACCTTGACGGCCAGGATGTCCACGTCGCGCCCGCTGCTGCTCAGGCTGCTTTCCTCCACCGACTGCTGGTGCTGCACCTTGGCCAGCGCGGCGATGCGGTTGCGCAGCTCGGCCGCCTTCTCGAACTCCAGCACCTCGGCGTGCGCCATCATCTGGGCCTGCAACTCGTCCACCACCGCCTGCTGCTCGCCCAGCAGGAAGCGCTCGGCGTCGCGCACATCGCGGGCGTAGTCCTCGGCCGAGATGAAGCCCACGCAGGGGCCGGTGCAGCGCCGGATCTGATACAGCAGACAGGGCCGCGAGCGGTTGTTGAAGACCGTGTCCTCGCAGGTGCGCAGGCGAAACACCTTCTGCAAGAGCTGGATCGTTTCCTTGACCGCCCAGGCACTGGGGTAGGGCCCGAAGTAGCGGTGACGCCGGTCCACCGCGCCGCGGTAATAGGCCACGCGCGGAAAACGCTGCGCGGCCGGCTGGCCCGGTGCCTCGCCGCCGCGGGTACCGGTGATCTTCAGGTAGGGGTAGCTCTTGTCGTCCCGGAACAGGATGTTGAACTTGGGGTTCAGCGTCTTGATCAGGTTGTTCTCAAGCAGCAGCGCCTCATCCTCGCTGCGCACCACCGTGGTCTCCAGACGCGCGATGCGCGCCACCATCAACCCGATGCGGGTGCCGCTGTGGTCCTTCTGGAAGTAGCTGGAGACACGACGACGCAGGTCGCGCGCCTTGCCCACGTACAGCACATTGCCCTGCACATCGAAGTAGCGGTAGACCCCCGGCAGGTTGGGCAGCGCGGCAACCTCGGCCAGGATGCGCTCGCGCGCCGCCTGGGCGGCCTGCACGGCATCGCGGCTCTCGCGCTCGGCGGCCGCCGCCTGCGTTTCGGGCGGCAGCGGCTGGGGTTCGGACGGCAGTTCACTCATCGCCCGTGATTGTGCCGCCCCGGATAATGCCCGGATGCCTGCGCACGCCGCCCCCCCTGCCCCACCGGCCTGGTGCTGGGACCTCTTCTGCCGTGTGATCGACAACTACGGTGACATCGGCGTGTGCTGGCGGCTGGCGGCTGATCTGGCCGAGCACGGCCAGCAGGTGCGGCTGTGGGTGGACGATCCCCGCGCCCTGCAGTGGATGGCGCCCGCCGGGCACGCGGGCGTGACGGTGCAGACCTGGACGAGCGACACCGTGCTGCCCGAGCCCGGCGATGTGGTGGTGGAGGCCTTCGGCTGCGACCCCCCCGAGACCTTCGTCGCCCGCATGGCAACGGCGGCGCGCCCACCGGTGTGGGTCAATCTGGAATACCTGAGCGCCGAGCCCTATGTCGAGCGTTCGCACCGCCTGCGCTCGCCACAGCGCTGCGGCCTGGACAAGTGGTTCTTCTACCCCGGTTTCACCCCGGCCACCGGCGGCCTGCTGCGCGAAGAAGGCCTGCTGCAGGCGCAGGCGGATTTCGACGCCGCGGCCTGGCGGGCCCGGCAGGGCATCGCCCCCCGGCCGGGCGAGCGCTTGGTGAGCCTGTTCTGCTACCCGCAGGACCGGCTGCCCACCCTGCTGGCGGCGCTGGCCGATGCCCCGACGCTGCTGCTGACCGCCCCCGGCCCAGCCACCACGCTGACCCAGGCCCTGCCCCTGCCACCCGGCCTGCGCCTGCAGACCCTGCCCTGGCTGAGCCAGCCCGACTACGACCATCTGCTGTGGGCCTGCGAGCTGAACCTGGTGCGCGGCGAGGACTCCTTCGTGCGCGCCCAATGGGCCGGGCGCCCGTTCCTCTGGCAGATCTACCCGCAGGACGACGGCGTGCATGCCGACAAGCTGGAGGCTTTTCTGGCCCGTCACCTGGACGGCGCGCCAGCCCCCTTGGCCCGCGCGATCGCCGCCGGGATGCGAGCCTGGAACGGCTTGCAGGCCGATTGGCCCGCCCTGCCGCCCCTGGCCGACTGGACAGCCTGGACCCGAACCTGGCGGGCCCGCCTGCTGGCCCAGCCATCGCTTGTCCGGCAGCTCCTCGATTTCGTCCTCGAAAAGCGCTAAAATTCAATGCTTTGCGAGAAAACGGGGCCCTTGAGGCCGCCGCCGTCCATGCTGGGCCGCCTGCAGACACCGCTGACCGGATGTCTGGAAAAACACCGGGCCGCCCTCAACTGACTCGCAATCTTTTCAGGCGTCCGACCTCGGATGTTTTTCCGAACCCTGTTCTGAGGGGCGCCGCCATCAACGGAATCTCACCATGAAGCTCGCTCAAGAAATCCGCGCCGGCAACGTCATCATGCAGGGCAAGGACCCGATGGTCGTCCTGAAGACCGAATACAGCCGTGGTGGCCGCGGCGCCGCCACCGTGCGCATGAAGATGAAGAACCTGCTCAACGGCGCTGGCGCCGAAGTCGTCTTCAAGGCCGACGACAAGATGGAGCAGGTCATCCTCGAAACCAAGGAATGCACCTACACCTACTTCGCTGACCCGATGTACGTGTTCATGGACTCCGAATACAACCAGTTCGAGGTGGAAGCCGAGAACATGGGCGACGCCATCAGCTACCTGGAAGACAACATGCCGGTGGAAGTGGTGTTCTACGACGGCAAGGCCATCTCGGTCGAGCTGCCGACCAGCGTCGTGCGCGAAATCGAAACCGAGCCGGCCGTCAAGGGCGACACCTCGGGCAAGGTCCTGAAGCCCGCCCGCCTGAAGGGCACCGGTTTCGAAATCTCCGTGCCGCTGTTCGTGGAAAACGGCGACAAGGTCGAAATCGACACCCGCACCCACGAATACCGCAAGCGCGTCTGATCGACGCCAACACGGTCGCGCCGGGTTTGCCGGCATGATGATGGGCACCTCAGGGTGCCCATTTTTCTTGGGCCCCGCGCTTGCCCACCCGCCCCACCATGTCCTTCGACTTCGAGCACGCCGTCACCGCCCCGTTCCGCATGCAGCCCGGCCTGCGCAAGCTGGCAGCCGGCCAGCCCCAGTTCACCCCCAACCGCCCGCAGGCCCACCACCTGCGCGAAAAGCTGGCGGTGCTCTGGGGCCATGCCGAGGCCGCCCTGCTGAGCGAAGCGGGCTTCGACCCGCTGCCCGCCCTGCGGGTGGCCATGGCCCAGGCCGCGGCCGAACACCCCGAGGCCCTGAGCTGGGACGCAACGAGTGGACTGCAGGCCCACTGGCTGGGCTGGGCGGCCACCGAGGACGGCACGGTGACGGCCCTGCCGGTCGCGCTGCCCGAGGTCGGTCTGTGCCTGGCGGCACTGCCGGCGGCCTGGCGCCAACCGGCCCTGTTCGCGCTGGCCGTGCAGGAGGACCTGGCCATCGTCGACGGCCAACGCGCCACCCTGCCCTGGCTGGCGGTGGCCCTGCCCTCGCACTGGGCGCCGGCCGAGAAGATCGGCCGCCACTTCGCCCAGGTGCATGCCCCGGTGGCCGACAACGCGGTGCTGGTGGCCGCCGGTGAACACCTGCTGAAGCTGGTCACCGGCCCGCAGCGCTGGGAGCGCTTCGTCTGGAACGTCACCCGCCACCCGC
>JAYSCA010000303.1:0-3984 GCA_041915165.1 Ideonella sp. | reverse complement strand
CTGCGTGCGCAGGAAGGCCAGTTCCCGTTCGTAATGCGGCAGCAGGTCCTGCATGGCAACTTCTGGGAGGGGGTCAGTGCGTGCGCAGGTCGCTGCGGCTCACGGCGTAATGGTTGCTGCCCGGTTGAAGCATGGCGTCGAAGGCGACAGCCTCAGCGCACGGGTCCAGTCGAAGGCGGGCCCGGATGGCAAAGCACAAGCCCGCGCCGACCTGGGTGTTGGCGCGCACCTGGACCTCCACCTGCGTCAGGCGCGGCTCATGCACCATCAGGGCTCGGCGGATGGCCTCGTGGATGCGTTGCCGATCCTTGTCGCTGGCGACGTTCAGGGCGCTGAGGTCGGTGAGCCCGAAGGTGAGCAGCGATTTGGCGGCCTGCGGGTAGGTCGGCAGCTCACCCGCTTCCAGGCTGGGCCGGGCGTTGAGCAAGGCCTCGAGATCTCGGGCCACGGAATCGGTGATCTGCTGGAGGGTCCAGCGGGGGCTGAGGTCCGCGCGCGTCTCGGTGTCCGGCGCCGTGCGCAGGCCGCGCGAAGGACGCGGTGCGTCCAAATCGGCACCCAGCAGTTTGTCCAACAGAGAGGGGCTGAAGAGGTCCATGGCAGGCAGCCTCGCAGGGAAAAAGGGCGGCCCTGTGGGCCGCCCGCAAGCAGGGTGGGTCGGAGGGAGACGAGGTGCGGAACCCCGTTCCCTCGACAGGCCCCGAGGAGGTCAGACCGCGACGTTCTTGCGCAGGTCCCAGCCGGCCACGCCGGTGGAGGTGGTCGAGCCGTCCGGACGGTGTTGCTTGTATTCCCAGGTGATCTTGCCGTACTTCAGGCCAAAGGTTTCGGCCGGCAGTTCGCCTTCGGTGATGATGGTCTGCACCGAGGAGACCACCACGTCTTCCAGCACGATCTTGTAGTAGTCCACACGCGACTGCGAGGTCGAGGTGGCGCTCTTGCCGCCAAAGGCGCGGTAGAACGTGATGGTGACCTTGGGATACACCGTGCCGGCCGAGCAGGCGCGGTTCAGCTTGGACGTGGCCTTGTCGATGTCCTTGGTGAACACCATTTCGCCGTGCTCGGTGCGCTCGGCGGTGTGGCCGCCGGCGGACGAGGCGCTGGACGACTTGGGTTGGCGCACATAGTGCTGGAACGAGGAGACCTCGATCTCGCGTGCGTGCTTCTGGTCGGTACTGTCGCCCTCGAGTTCACTGGCTCCCTCGAACTTGACGTAGATGTCCTTCATGATTGTTGTCGCTCCTTGTGATGACAGCGGTTGTGTTTAGCCCTTCTGGGACTGCGGCAGCTCGGCGACGAGGCGAAGGGACACGGAAAGCTCGTCGAGCTGGAAATGCGGCCGGATGAACGACACGGCCCGGTAGGCGCCGGGGCGGCCCGGCACTTCGGAGACCTGGATGCTGGCCTCGCGCAGCGGGTAGGTGGCCTTGGTTTCCTGGGTGGCGTTGTCGTCTTCCACCACGTACTGGCGGATCCAGCGGCTGAGGAACTCCTCGATGTTGGCCGCCGACGCGAAGCTGCCCACCTTGTCGCGCATCATGGCCTTCAGGTAGTGGGCGATGCGGCAGACGCTGAACATGTACTGCAGCTGGGCCGAGAGCACCGCGTTGGCGTTGGCGGCATCGCTGTCGTACTTCTTGGGGCGCTGGGTCGACTGGGTGCCGAAGAAGGCCGCGTAGTCGGTGTTCTTGCAGTGCACCAGCGGGATGAAGCCCAGGTCACTGAGTTCCTTCTCGCGCCGGTCGGTGATCGCGATCTCGGTCGGGCACTTCAGGGCGGTCTCGCCCTCGTCGGTCTTGAAGGTGTGGGTGGGCAGGTCTTCCACCAGACCGCCGCCTTCGACACCGCGGATGGCGGCGCACCAGCCGTAGCTCTCAAAGGCTGCGGTCAGGCGCGCGCCCATGGCGTAGGCGGCATTGACCCACAGGTACTTGTCGTGCTCGGTGCCGTCCACGTCCTCGACGAAGTTGAAGCCTTCGGTGGCCGTGCCGTCCTTGGGGTTGAACGGCAGGCGACCCAGGAAGCGCGGCACCGTCAGACCCACGTAGCGGGAGTCTTCCGAGTCCCGGAAGGAGCGCCACTTGGCGTAGTCCACGGTGTCGAAGACCTTGGCCAGATCGCGTGGTTTGCCCAGGTCGGTGTAGGTCTCCAGGCCGAACAGTTCCGGCGAGGCGGCCGAGATGAATGGCGCGTGGGCCGCGGCGGCCACGTGCGACATCTGTTCGACGAAGTACATGTCCTCGGGCTGGCGCGAGATTTCGAAGTCGCCGATCAGCGTGCCGAAGGGGGCGCCACCGAAGGTGCCGAACTCTTCCTCGTAGACCTTTTTGAACAGCGCGCTCTGGTCGAAGTCGATCGCGGTCTTGAAGTCCTTGATCAGCTCCTTCTTGGCGGCATTGAAGACCTGGATCTTCATGCCCGCGCTGGTGGAGGTCTGGCGGCACAGGTAGTGCAGGCCGGTCCAGGTGGATTCCAGCTTCTGGAACGACGGGTGGTGCATGATCTCGCTCAGCTGGGCGGAGATCAGCGCGTCCAGCTCGGCCACCCGGGCGTCCAGCGTGACACTGAGGTTTTCCGAGACCGTGACCGTGCCGGCCATCACCTCGCGCACCAGCTCCGAGATGATGTCGCGGGCGCGGGCATGTTCGGTCTCTGACCGGGCCACCTTGCTTTGGGCGACGATCTGATCGAGCAGCGGACTGGCCTCTGCCGTGGCAGTGGGCGAGGCGGCGGGGCTGAGGAGGGCTTCGCTCATGGTCACTCCTTGTCGGCGGGCGTGGTTTCGCTGCTCAGCTGCTGCAGCTTCTCGGTGCTGGAGAGCACTTCGGTCAGCAGGTCGTCGAGCTTCTCGTTGCCGGCCAGCTTGTTGCGCAGGTCAGAGAGCTTGGTGCGTGCCTCGAGCAGGCGACGCAGGGGCTCGACCTGCTGAACAACCGACTCGGGGCGGAAGTCCTCCATCGACTTGAATTCAAGGTTCACACCGAACTCGCCGCCTTCGGGGCTGAGCTTGTTCTTGGCGCGAAACGAAGTCTTGGGGGCCATGCCGGCCATCACGTCGTCGAAGTTGTCCAGGTCGACGTTGACGAACTTGCGGTCCTTGAGCTTGGGCAGGGGCTTGTCAGGGTCGGGCTGACCGGAGAACTCGCCGAGCACCCCGACCACGAAGGGCAGTTCCTTCTGTTCGATGGCATCGCCCACCTGGACGTCATAGGTGAGTTGCACACGGGGTGGGCGGACCTTCTCAAGCCGCTTCTGAACGCTGTCCTTCTTGGCCATGGGTGTTTCCTTGCTGCGGGCGGGAACGGGGGGCGCTCACTTGAGCTTGTCGAGGGGATTGCCGGCGGGGGCCGGCGCCGCGGCCGCGGCCGGGTGCGTGGGGGCCGGAGCCGGCCGGCTGACGCGGCGGCGCGGCGCGGGCTTGGCCTTGGGCGGTTCGGCACCAGGGGGCGTGATGGGCAGCAAGGCGGTTTCGCCGAGCGTTTCCCGCAGCGAGCGGGTGACGGCAAGGGCTTCTTCCCGCGAACCCACGGGATAAGCCGCATCCTTGCGCAAGGCCTTGAGCGAGCCGGCCGTGATGCGCAGCCCGCTGACCGCCAACAGGCTGTTGGCGGTGGTGTCCTGCGGGTCGCGCTGCAGCGCCTCCTGACCCGCCAGCACGGCGTTGCCGTAGTCGCCAGCGGCGAAGTAGTCTTCGGACAGCTTCAGCCAGGGGGCTTTGTCCGCCGGATAGGCCTTGGCCGCATCCCGGTACAGGGCACGCGCCTTGTCCGGTTGTCCATCGGCCCGCGCCTGATCAGCCTGCGTCAGAAAGGATTCCAGCGTGGGGGGCACCGGTGCCGGATCGGAGGCCGACGGGCCACCGGGGGCCGCGCAGGCCGTCAGCAGCGCACACAGGACCGCGGTGAGCGCCAGGGCGCTCCGTTGCACGGGTTGGCGCAGGGCGGACTTCATTTGTAACTCCATGAAAATAGAAACAAACCGTTT
>JAYSCA010000302.1:0-3989 GCA_041915165.1 Ideonella sp. | reverse complement strand
GCCTTCGTCGGCGTCGGCCTGTTCGACTTCTTCTTCGTGCCGCCCCGCTTCTCGTTCGCGGTCAGCGACGTGCAGTACGTGCTCACCTTTGCGGTGATGCTGGCGGTGGCGCTGCTGGTCGGGCAGCTCACCGCCGGGCTGAAGTTCCAGGCCGAGGCCGCCCAGCAGCGCGAGCACAGGATGCGACGGCTCTACGAGATGGCCCGCGACCTGTCGGCGGCGCTGCTGCCCGCCCAGGTGGCCGAGATCGGCGCCCGCTTCCTGGGGGCCGAGTTCGGCGCCCGGGCCACGCTGCTCTGCGCCGACGACGACGGCCCGCTGCGCCCGCTGCCCGGTGGCCAGGCGGTGGTGGACATGGCGGTCGCGCAATGGGCCTTCGACCGGGCCGAACCGGCTGGCCACGGCACCGACACCCTGCCCGCCAGCCCCTGCCTGATGCTGCCGCTGCGCGCGCCGATGCGCACCCGCGGCGTGCTGTGCGTGCAACCCGGCCGCCACGGCCGCCTGGGGCTGGAGCAGCGCCGCGTGCTGGAGACCTGCGCTTCGCTGCTGGCCATCTCGCTGGAACGCATCCACTACATCGAGGTGGCCCAGGCCAGCACGCTGCAGATCGAGTCGGAGCGGCTGCGCAACTCGCTGCTGTCGGCCATGTCGCACGACCTCCGCACCCCGCTGGCCTCGCTGCAAGGCCTGTCGGAGACCCTGGCCTGGACCGACCCACCGCTGGCCCCGGCCCAGCAGGAGACCGTGCAGGCCATCCAGCAGTCGGCCCGCCGGATGAGTGCGCTGGTCAACAACCTGCTGGACATGGCCCGGCTGGAGGCCGGCACGGTGCAGCTGCGGCGTGACTGGCAACCGCTGGAGGAGGTGGTGGGCAGCGCGCTGGCCGAGTGCGAGCCCCTGCTGGCCGGTCGGCCGGTGACGGTGCAGCTGCCCGAAGACCTGCCGCTGTTGGCGCTGGACGCCACGCTGTTCCAGCGCGTCTTCGTCAACCTGCTGGAGAACGCCGCCAAGTACACCCCGGCCGGCAGCCCGGTGCAGATCAGCGCGGTGCGCGAGGGCGCCGACGTCGTGGTCCGCGTCGACGACCAGGGCCCTGGCCTGCCCCCGGGCCGCGAAGCGGCGGTGTTCGAGAAGTTCGAGCGCGGTCAGCGCGAGAGCACCACCCCCGGCGTCGGGCTGGGCCTGGCGATCTGCCGGGCCATCGTGCAGGCCCATGGCGGCACCATCACCGGTGAGAACCGCCAGCACGATGGCCGCGTCACGGGAGCGCGCTTCACGCTGCGCCTGCCGATCGGCCAGCCGCCAGGCGATGACGGCAGCGACACCGCGCGCCCGCTAGCATCGGCCCCATGAGCGAGCTCCTGCCCCGCGTGCTGGTCGTCGAGGACGACCCCGACATCCTGCGTTTCGTGCGCCTGGCGCTGGAAAGCCAGGGCCTGGCGGTGCACACCGCCGATGGCGTGCAACGCGGCCTGATCGAAGCCGGCACCCGGCGCCCGGAGCTGATCGTGCTGGACCTGGGTCTGCCCGATGGCGATGGCGTGGACCTGATCCGCGACCTGCGGCAATGGTCGGCGGTGCCGGTCATCGTGCTGTCGGCCCGCAGCCAGGAGGCCGACAAGATCGCCGCGCTGGATGCCGGTGCCGACGACTACCTGGTCAAGCCCTTCGGCAGCGGTGAGCTGCTGGCCCGGGTGCGGGCCCAGCTGCGCCGGCACAGCCAGCCTGGCGCGCCCGGCGAGCCGGTGCTGCGTTTCGGCGAGGTCGAGATCGACCTGGTACGGCGCACCGTCAGCCGCGCCGGCCAGGCGCTGCACCTCACGCCGATCGAATACCGGCTGCTGACCCACCTGGCGGCCCAGCCCGACCGGGTCGTGACCCACCAGCAACTGCTCAAGGCCGTCTGGGGCCCGGGCCACAGCGAGGACACCCATTACGTGCGGGTGCACATGGCCAATCTGCGCAAGAAGGTGGAGGCCGATCCCTCCCGCCCGCGCCACCTGATGACCGAGCCCGGCATCGGCTACCGGCTGGTCGGTCTGGACGGCCGCTGAAGCGGCGGCCCAGGCGGCTCAGCGACGCAGCCGGCAGCGGTCGCCGCTGGCCTCGCGACGCACCTCGACGCAGATCAGCTTGGCGCCGTAGACCAGCTCCATCGCGCGCCAGATGTAGGCGCACAGGTTCTCCAGCGTGGCCGGGCCCAGGCCGGCCACCTCGTCGAGGAAGCGGTGGTCCAATTCGCGGCGCAGGGTCTCGATGTTGCGGCGCAGGTAGCCCAGGTCCACCACCATGCCGCCCTCGTCGGGCGCGCCGCCCAGCGTCACCTCGGCGATGTAGGTGTGGCCGTGGATGCGCAGGCTGGGCTCCACATCCACCGTGCGGTGCAGGGTGTGGGCGGCTTCGAAATAAAAGGTCTGGCTGAGTTCGTACTTCATGGTCAATCTTCGTCAGAGGGTCGTGGACGGCGGTCGGGTCAGCGGATGCCCAGCACCTTGTGGGTCTGCACCGAAAGCCGCCAGCGCGGGTCGGCCAGGCAGTGCGCGGTGGCCCAGGCGGTGTTTTCACGTGCCAGCGGGCCGTCCATGGCCTGCAGGAAATGGTGCTCGAACGGCAGTTCGGCCAGTGCCCCCAGGTCCAGGCCCGGCTGCGGCACCACGACCTTGAGCTCCTGCCCGGCGCGCAGCACCAGCGTGCTGCCGGCCTTGGGGCTGACGCAGATCCAGTCCAGCCCGGGCGGCGGGTTCACGGTGCCGTTGGTCTCGACCGCGATGCGGAACTGGCGCGCATGCAGCGCGTCGATCAGCGCGGCGTCCACCTGCAGCAGCGGCTCGCCACCGGTCAGCACCACCAGCCGATGCCCGGCCCCGGCGGGCCACTGGGCGGCGATCTGCGCGGCCAGGGCCTCGGCGCTGGCGTACTTGCCGCCCAGCGTGCCGTCGGTGCCGACGAAGTCGGTGTCGCAGAACTGGCAGACGGCGCTGGCGCGGTCTTCCTCGCGGCCGCTCCAGAGGTTGCAGCCGGCAAAGCGGCAGAACACCGCCGGACGCCCGGCATTGGCGCCCTCACCCTGCAGGGTGTAGAAGATTTCCTTGACGCTGTAGGTCATGGCGGGACCGGGTGGCTCGCGAAACAGGCGAGGCCCAGGGCAGAGAGTCGAACGACCGGCGATTGTCCGACATCCCGCCCGCCACAGCCTCAGCCCACGCCGGCCAGATGCAGGGCTGCCGTGTCGGTCAGGCCGGACAACCGGTCGCACAGCAGACGCGCCCAGGCGTCCGGGGGAAGGCTGTCGTGCGTCGGCAGGCCCAGCAGCGCCGGGTCGGTCCAGGCCCGGTGCCACAGGCGCTGCAGGGCCTGGCGCCCGTCACTGGCGGCGGCCTGTGCCGGTGGCCAGCGGGTCCAGGCCTGCGTGACCACCGCTTGCAGCTGGGCCAGGAAGGCGTCGGCTGGGGCGATCCACTGCGCCCGGTGGTGCAGCAGGGGCTCGTCCAGCGTGGCGTCGGCCTCCACCTCGACCGAGATCAGCATCGCATTGACCAGCGTGCCGATGGCCCCGCGGCGCGCCGGCCCGGCACCACCGAACAAGGCCTCGGCCAGCCGATCCGGGTCCAGCGCCACCGCCTCGGCCCAGACCGGATCGGGCTGCACGCGGGCCCAGTCCTCCCGCCGCACGGCGCCGGCGGCCAGCGCGTCGTCCAGCCCATGCACCGCCTGGGCCACCGCTTCGGCCAGCCTCACGAGGCTGGCGTCGAGGGTCAGCGCCTGGCTGGCCGCGGCCGGCCGCAGCGGGCCCAGCAGGACCTGGCGGTCACGGTCGCTCAGGGGCTGCAGCAGCCACTCCTGCCAGGCCAGACCCGCAGCATCCCGCCCCGGGGTGGGCAGCGCCAGCATGGCCCGGTGCAGCAGGCCCATCAGCGTGCGACGGGTCAGGTCCAGACCATGGCCCTCGGTGTGCGGCTCCAGCCACTGCACCAGGCGCAGAGCCT
>JAYSCA010000301.1:0-4004 GCA_041915165.1 Ideonella sp. | reverse complement strand
GGTCCGCTGTTCATCGTGCTGCTGATCGGCACGGTGCTGCTGGTGGGCCTGCTGAACTACGTCCCCGCCCTGGCCTTGGGGCCGGTGGTGGAACACCTGAGCCTGTGGGCACATTGAAGGAGGCCCCATGTCCCGTACAACCCTGACCCTGTTCGACCCGGCGCTGGTGCGCCCGGCCCTGGTCGATGCCTTCAAGAAGCTCGACCCGCGTGTCCAGTGGCGCAACCCGGTGATGTTCGTCGTCTACGTCGGCAGCGCCTTCACCACCGCCCTGGCCGCCGCCCAACCCAGCCGCTTCACGGTCGGTGTGGCGCTGTGGCTGTGGTTCACCGTGCTGTTCGCCAACTTCGCCGAAGCCCTGGCCGAGGGCCGCAGCAAGGCCCAGGCCGCCAGCCTGCGCGGTCTCAAGCGCCAGACCTGGGCCAAGCGCCTGACCGACTACCAGCGTGGCACACCGCAAGGCCAGCTCAAGTGGCACCCCCTGGAGGCCGATGCGCTGCGCAAGGACCAGCATGTGCTGGTGGAAGCCGGCGACGTGATCCCCGCCGACGGCGAGGTGGTGGACGGCGTGGCCTCGGTGGACGAGAGCGCCATCACCGGCGAATCGGCCCCGGTCATCCGCGAATCCGGCGGCGACTTCAGCTCGGTCACCGGCGGCACCCGGGTGCTGTCGGACTGGATCATCGTGCGCGTCACGGTGAACCCGGGCGAGACCTTCGTCGACCGCATGATCGCGATGGTCGAGAACGCCAAGCGGCAGAAGACGCCCAACGAGATCGCGCTGACCATCCTGCTGGTGGCGCTGACCATCGTCTTCCTGGGCGTGGTGGCCACGCTGCTGCCCTACTCCGTCTTCAGCGTGCAGGCCTCGGGCGCCGGCCAGCCGGTGGGCCTGGTGGTGCTGGTGGCCCTGCTGGTCTGCCTGATCCCGACCACCATCGCCGGCCTGCTCTCGGCCATCGGCGTGGCGGGCATGAGCCGCATGATGCAGGCCAACGTCATCGCCACCTCCGGCCGGGCGGTGGAGGCCGCCGGCGATGTCGACGTGCTGCTGCTGGACAAGACCGGCACCATCACGCTGGGCAACCGCCAGGCCGCCGCCTTCGTGCCCGCCCCGGGCGTGAGCGAGATGACACTGGCCGATGCGGCCCAGCTGGCCTCGCTGGCCGATGAAACCCCCGAAGGGCGCAGCATCGTGGTGCTGGCCAAGCAGCGCTTCCAGCTGCGCCAGCGCGAGCTGGCCACGCTGCAGGCCGAGTTCGTGCCCTTCACCGCGCAGACCCGCATGAGCGGGGCTGACCTGAAGCAGCCCGACGGCACGCTGCGCCTGCTGCGCAAGGGCGCGGCCGACGCGGTGCGCCGGCATGTGGAGGCCCTGGGCGGCGACTGGCCCGCGGCGCTGCAGACCAGCGTGGAGGACGTGGCCCGCCGTGGCAGCACGCCGCTGGTGGTGGCCGACGGCCGCCAGGCCCTGGGCGTGGTCGAGCTCAAGGACATCGTCAAGGGCGGCATCCGCGAGCGCTTTGCCGAGCTGCGCCGCATGGGCATCCAGACGGTGATGGTGACCGGCGACAACCGGCTCACCGCGGCCGCCATCGCCGCCGAGGCCGGGGTGGACGACTTCCTGGCCGAGGCCACGCCCGAGGCCAAGCTGGCCCTGATCCGCGAACACCAGGCCGCCGGCCGCCTGGTGGCCATGACCGGCGACGGCACCAACGACGCCCCCGCGCTGGCCCAGGCCGACGTGGCGGTGGCGATGAACACCGGCACCCAGGCCGCCAAGGAAGCCGGCAACATGGTGGACCTGGACAGCAACCCCACCAAGCTGATCGAGATCGTCGAGACCGGCAAGCAGATGCTGATGACCCGTGGCTCGCTGACCACCTTCAGCATTGCCAACGACGTGGCCAAGTACTTCGCCATCATCCCGGCGGCCTTCGTCAGCACCTACCCGGCGCTGGGCGCGCTCAACGTGATGCACCTGGCCAGCCCCGGCTCGGCCATCCTGTCGGCGGTGATCTTCAACGCGCTGATCATCGTCGCACTGATCCCGCTGGCCCTCAAGGGCGTGCCCTACCGGGCGGTCGGTGCCGCCGTGCTGCTGCGCCGCAACCTGCTGATCTACGGCCTGGGCGGCGTCATCGTGCCCTTCATCGGCATCAAGGCCATCGACCTGCTGATCGCCGGCCTGGGCCTGGCCTGAACACATTTTCCAAGGACGCTTCCATGGACACCCTCGCTTCTCCCCGCGCCGCCACCACCACCGCCCCCACCGAAGGCCTGTGGCGCCCGGCCGGGGTGCTGTTTGCCGCGCTGTCGCTGGTCACCGGCCTGGCCTATCCGCTGGCCGTGACCGGCGTGGCCCAGGTCGCCCTGCCCACGCAGGCCAACGGCAGCCTGATCCAGCGCGACGGCCAGGTCATCGGCTCACGCCTGATCGGCCAGCCCTTCAGCGATCCGGCACACTTCTGGGGCCGCCCGGCGGCCACCAGCCCGATGCCCAACAACGCCGCCAATTCCGGAGGGTCCAACCTGGGCCCCAGCAACCCCGCCCTGATCGAGGCGGTGAAGGCCCGCGTGGCCGCCCTGAAGGCGGCCGACCCAGGCCAGACCGCCCCGGTGCCCGTGGACCTGGTGACCACCTCCGCCAGCGGGCTGGACCCGCACATCAGCCGCGCCGCCGCCGACTACCAGCTGCCCCGCATCGCCCGGCTGCGTGGCCTGCCCGAGAGTGCCTTGCGCGCCCTGGTCGAAGCCCACACCGAACGGCCCTGGCTGGGCTTTCTGGGTGAGCCACGGGTGAATGTGCTGCAGCTCAACCTGGACCTGGACGCCAGCCACCCGCTGCCGCCCCGGTCCTGACCCGGCATGAACGGCGACACCCGTCCCGATCCCGACGCCCTGCTGCGCCAGGTCCAGGCCGACGAGGCCCAGGCCCGGCGCGGCACCCTGAAGATCTTCTTCGGCGCCTGCGCCGGCGTGGGCAAGACCTACGCGATGCTGGCCGCCGGCCGGGCGGCCCTGGCCGCCGGCACCCCGCTGGTGGTGGGCCTGGTGGAAACCCATGGCCGCAGCGACACCGAGGCCATGGCCCGCGACCTGCCGCAGCTGCCCCGGCGCAGCGTGCCGCACCGTGAACGGGTGCTGACCGAGTTCGACCTGGACGCCGCGCTGGCCTTCGGCCGCACCCACCCCGGCACGCTGGTGCTGCTGGACGAGCTGGCCCACAGCAACGCCCCCGGCTCGCGCCACCCCAAGCGCTGGCAGGACGTGCAGGAACTGCGCGAGGCCGGCATGGACGTCTGGACCACCCTGAACGTCCAGCACCTGGAAAGCCTGAACGACATCGTCAGCGGCATCACCGGCATCCGGGTCTGGGAAACCGTGCCGGACACCTTGTTCGACAGTGCCGATGAGGTGGTGGTGGTGGACCTGCCGCCCGACGAACTGCTGGCGCGCCTGAAGGCCGGCAAGGTCTACCTGCCGCAGCAGGCCGAACGGGCCGCGACCCATTTCTTCCGCAAGGGCAACCTGCTGGCCCTGCGCGAGCTGGCCCTGCGCCGCACCGCCGACCGGGTGGACGGCCAGATGCAGGACTATCGGCGCCGCAGCGCGGTGTCGGTCGTGTGGCCCAACCGGGAAGCGCTGCTGGCCTGTGTCGGCCCCGGGGACGATGCCGAGAAGGTGGTGCGCCGCTGTGCCCGCCTGGCCGCCCAGCTGGACGTGCCCTGGCATGCCCTGCACGTGGAGACCCCGGCGTTGCGCCGACGCCCCGACCGCCTGCGCGAGCGGCCGCAGCGCGCCCTCAAGCTGGCCCAGGACCTGGGCGCCCAGATCGCCACCGTGCCCGCCACCGCCACCGCGCCGGCCCTGGTGCGCTATGCGCGCGAACACAACCTGGCGCGGCTGGTGGTGGGCCAGCGGCCCCGGCGTGGCTGGCGTGCCTGCTGGCCCGGACTGGCCGGCCAGGTGGGGGCACTGGCCGAGGACCTGGATGTGCTGCA
>JAYSCA010000300.1:0-4010 GCA_041915165.1 Ideonella sp. | reverse complement strand
CCCCTCCCCGTCCGTCCCTTCCCTTGTTTTCCCAGGAGTTCCCGATGACCTTGCGTCCCCTCTTCGCCTCGTTGCTGGTGGCCTTCTCCGCCGGCGCCATGGCCGCCGACAAGCTGACCGTGCAACTGGACTGGCTGCCCGGCGGCGACAAGTCCTTCGTCTACGCCGGCGTGCAGGAAGGCTTCTTCAAGGCCGAAGGGCTGGATGTGAAGATCGTGCCGGGCCGCGGCTCGTCCGATGCGGTGACCAAGATCGGCGCCGGCGCCGCCGACGTGGGCTTTGGTGGCCTCTCGGCACTGATGATGGCCGCCGCCGAGAGTGGCGTGCCGGTCAAGGCGGTGATGTCGCTCTACTCCAAGGGCCCGGACGCGCTGTTCACCCGCGCCGACACGAAGATCAAGAGCCTCAAGGACGTCGAGGGCAAGACGGTGGGCATGCCCCCCTTCTCCTCGTCCAACCAGCTCTGGCCGGTGGTGCTGCAGAAGAACGGCGTGAACCCGGACAAGGTCAAGATCATCAAGGCCGACCCCGCCACGCTGGCGCCGATGCTGGCCCAGGGCCGGGTGGACGCCACGATCAACTGGGTCACCGTCGCCCCGGGCTTCAACGCGGTGCTCAAGCAGGCCGGCAAGGAACTGCATGTGCTGCCCTGGTCGCAGTTCGGCCTGGAAGGCTACGGCTGGTCGGTGATGGCCAGCGACAAGACCATCAAGGAACGCCCCGAGGTGCTCAAGCGTTACCTGAAGGCCCTCAACAAGTCCTTGGCCTTCGCGATCCAGAACCCGCAGAAGGCCGCCGAGGACCTGAAGGCCCAGGTGCCCGAGGCCGATGTGGCCGTGGCCAAGGCCGAGTTCGAGGCCTCGATCCCGCTGCTGCAAAACGAGATCAGCAAGCGTGACGGCTTCGGCAAGTTCGAACCCAAGCTGCTGGGCGAGACCTGGCAGTGGGTGGCCAAGTCCATGAACTATGCGCCGACCAAGGTCGACCCGGAGAAGCTGGTCGACCGCAGCTTCCTGCCCAAGTAAGTCGGATCACCCGGATGCCCGCAGCCCCTGCCCCGGTCATTGACCTGAACGCCGTCACGCAGACCTTCGTCTCCAGCGACGGCAGCCCCGTGACGGCCCTGCAGGAGGTGAACCTGCACCTGCACCGGCACGAGTTCGTCTCGCTGATCGGGCCCTCGGGCTGCGGCAAGTCCACCATCCTGCGGCTCATCGCCGGGCTGCTGCGGCCCACGTCCGGCGAGGTCCGCATCTTCGACCTGCCGGTGACCGAGCCGCGCGACGAGATCGGCATGGTGTTCCAGAAGCCCACGCTGCTGCCCTGGCTCAGCGTGCTGGACAACATCACCTTCCCGATGAAGCACAAGTACGGCCGGGTCGACGACAAGGACCAGGCCCGGGCGCGCGAACTGCTGGCGATGATCGGCCTGCAGGACTTCGGCCACAAGCGGCCCGACGAGCTCTCGGGCGGCATGCAGCAGCGGGTGTCCATCGCCCGCTCGCTGCTGCACGACCCCGAAATCCTGCTGATGGACGAGCCCTTCTCGGCACTGGACGCGCTGACCCGCGACGAGATGAGCTTCGAGCTGCTGCGCATCTGGAACGAGCGGCCCAAGACCGTGGTCTTCGTCACCCACTCGATCCAGGAGGCGCTGCTGCTGTCGGACCGCATCGTCGTGATGAGCGCCCGCCCCGGCCGCGTGGCCGACATCATCGACGTGCCGCTGGCGCGCCCGCGCACCCTGGCCACGCTGGCCGATCCGCTGTTCACGCAGATGGCCAACGACATCCGCGTGCAGGTCTTCAGCCGCAAGCCCGAATGAGGCCGCCATGCCCGCCCTGCTGCAACGCCACGTCTCGCTGATCGTCTTCCTGCTCGTGCTGGCCGGCTGGGAGGCCGCCTGCCACCTGCTGGCCGTGCCCGAATACATCCTGCCCGCCCCCAGCGCGATCTGGCACGCCGCGCTGGACGTGGGCCTGGGCCGCTGGCTGGACCACCTGGGCGCCACGCTCTCGGTGGCGCTGGTCGGCTACGCGCTGGCCATCGCGCTGGCCCTGCCGCTGGCGGTGGCCATCACCCGCTCGGCGCTGCTGTCGCGCATCATCATGCCCTGGCTGGTGGTGATCCAGTCCACCCCCATCGTCGCCATCGCGCCGATCATCGTCGTCACGCTGGGCGCCGGCGTGCTGCCACGGGTGGTCATCACCACGCTGATCTCCTTCTTCCCGCTGGTGGTCTCCACCGCGCTGGGCCTGTCCTCGGTGCCGGCCGAGCTGATCGAGCTGTCGCGCTCGCTGCGCGCCACCAGCGCCCGGCAGTACTGGCAGATCCGCATGCCCTTTGCTGTGCCCTATGTGTTCTCGGCACTGAAGGTGTCGATCACCCTGTCGGTGGTCGGCGCGGTGGTGGCCGAGTTCGTCGCCGCCGAGAAGGGCCTGGGCTACATGATCCTGTTCTCCACCTCGTCCTTCAAGGTGCCGGTGGCCTTTGCTGCGCTGATCCTGCTGGTGCTGTGCAGCCTGACGCTCTACGGCATCGTGCAGCAGGCCCAGCGCCGCCTGTTCCCCTGGAGCCAGCGCGCACAGGCCTGAGCCGCGTTCCGCTTCATCCCTTTTCTCGCGAGCCGATCCATGACCGACCCGACCCCGCTGCCCGCCCAGGGCCTGCCCCCCACCGCCGAGCAGATCCACCGCCACCTGCGCCATGCGCAGCGCGTGGCCGAGCGCGCCATCGCCCTGGGCCACCACCCCTTCGGCGCCATCCTGGTCGGCCCGGACCAGGAGACCGTGCTGCTGGAGCAGTGCAACATCGACAGCGTCAACCACGCCGAGTCGACCCTGGCGCGGGTGGCCGCCACCAACTTCACACCCGAGTTCTTGTGGGGCTGCACGCTCTACACCACGGTGGAGCCCTGCTGCATGTGCGCCGGCACCGCCTACTGGGCCAACATCGGCCGCGTGGTGTTCGGCATGACCGAAGCCGCGCTGCTGGCGCACACCGGCAGCCATGCCGAGAACCCGACGATGAGCGTGTCCTCGCGCTATGTCTACGACCACTGCCAGAAGCCGGTCGAGCTGATCGGCCCGGTGCCCGAACTGGAAGCCGAGTTCGCCGCGCAGCAGCAGCAGTTCTGGGCCAGCCGTTGACGGCCTGAGGCCACGATGGAGCTCGTCACCCCGCCCAGCCCGCAGGCCGCCCAGGCCCTGGCCGACCGCCTGGGCCCGCGCGCCTGCTTCATCGCCGGCGGCACCGTGCTGCAGCAGGGCTGGGACGAGCCGCGCCTGGCGCCGGCCGGCCTCTGCTTCATCAACCTGCAGGCCTGGCCCGAGACCCAGCAGATCACGCTGGACGACACCCACCTGCACATCGGGGCTGGCGCGCGGCTGGAAACGGTGCGCACCGACCCGCGGGTGCGCGCGCAGGCCCCGCTGCTCAGCGAGGCGCTGGGCCAGCTGGGTGCCCTGGGCGTGCGCCGCCTGGGCACGCTGGGCGGCAACGTGGGCTGGGGCGTGGGCGACACCGGGCCGGTGCTGCTGGTGCTGGACGCCGAGGCCCGGCTGGCCGACGGCACGCACGCGCCACTGGTCGAGGTGCTGCAGCGCCCGGTGCTGCCGCTGCTGCTGGGCTTTCGCCTGCCGCGGGCCGATCGCCAACCCGTGCACACCGCCTTCGAGAAGGTGGGCTACCGCGCCGCGTTCTCGCCCGCCCGGGTGCGGGTGGCCTTGCGCTGGGCCCGGCCCGAGCGCGGCCTGAGCCTGCTGCGCGCCGCCGCCGGCGCGCCGGGCACGCCCATCCGCCGCTTGAGCGCGGTCGAGGCCCTGCTGGGTCAGCCCGGTGCGGTGACGCCCGACCTGGCCGCGGTGCGCCACGCCTGCCTGGCCGATCTGCCCGCCGAGCTGGCCCTGATGGTCAGCCGCCTGATCGCCGGCCACTGCGGCCTGCTGTGACCCGCCCGGCCATGCCCTCCTCCTTCGACACCCCGCACCAGCTGCTGCGCCCGGTCGAGC
>JAYSCA010000299.1:0-4014 GCA_041915165.1 Ideonella sp. | reverse complement strand
CCACCAGCCGGACGCCCGCCGGCCAGGGCGTGTCCAGGTGCACCCGCACCGGCACGCGCTGCGCCAGCCGCACCCAGTTGAAGCTGGGGTTCACCGCCGGCAGCAGGTTGGCGCTGGTGGCGCGGTCATGGTCGGCAATCGCGGCCGCCACGCTCTCCACCGTGCCGTGCAGCGAGGTGCTGCCGCCCATCGGCGTCACCCGCACCGACTGGCCCAGGTGGATGCGGGGCAGCTTGGTCTCTTCGAAGTAGCCTTCGACGTAATAGGAATGGGCGTCCACCAGCGCCAGCGCCGGCCGCCCGGCGTTGACATAGCCCCCCACCCGGATGTCCAGGTTGGTCACCGTGCCGTCGGCCGGGGCGCGCACCTCGGCGCGCTGCAGGTTCAAGCGGGCCGCGTCGATCGCCACCTTGGCCTGGTCGACCGCCAGCGCAGCCTCCTCGGCCCGGGTGCGGGCCTGTTCCTGCTGCTCTTGCGACACCAGGCTGCCCAGCCCGCTGTTGCGGTCGCGCTCGCGCTTGGCCTGGGCCAGCGTCACCTGGCGCGCAGCCAGCGTGGCCTCGGCCTCGCGCAGGGCCAGCGCGTAGTGGGCCCGGTCCACCTCGAACAGCACGTCGCCGGCCCGGACGGCTTGGTTGTCGTGCACCGGCACAGCCGTCACCAGGCCGGACACGTCTGGCGCCATCTGGACCACGTTGACCCGCACCCGGCCGTCACGGGTCCAGGGCGCCAGTTCGTAGTGATCCCACAGCGCGCGGCAGGCCCACAGGGCGGCCGCCACCATCACAAGGGTCGTCGCCGGGCGCAGCAGCTGCCGGGCCCGTTCACGGGTGAACAAGGAGTTCAGGTTCATCGCCACCATCTCAGAGCAGAAATTGAGCCGTTGCCCGGTGCAGGCCGTAGAGCAGCACCAGGTAAAGCGCCATGTCGAACAAGGCCGGGTGCCAGACCCAGCGGTAGAAGCCCACGGCCGCCAGCAGACGGCGCACCGCCGCGTTCAGCACCAGGGCCAGCAGGCACAAGGCCATCAGCCAGGGCACGTACAGGCCTTCGAGATCGAATTCGCCGGTCATGCGGCAGGCTCCTCGGCAACAGCCCCCAGCGTCAGCGGGGCCTGGGGAAACAGGTTGCGGCGCAGGCCCACCAGGGCCGTGACCAGCGCCGGTTGCGGCTCGGCGCCGGGCTTGAGCGCACGCAGCAGGGCCCGGTCCAGCGCCCGGCGCAGCGTGTCCGGCCAGGCGGACGGACCGTGCCGGGACCACTGCCGAAAGCCCCGGGCGATGCCCGCCAGCAGCGGCCGCGCCCCGGGCACGCCACCCGCCGCACGCAGCGCCTGCAGCACCGCGATGTCCGCACCGACGCGCAACTCGCGCAGGGCGGCGCGGGCGGCGTCGTCCCGCTGCTGCGGTGCCGTCTGGGCGATGCGCGGCGCCAGCAGGCCGATGCGGTCCAGGCTGCGCACCGTGCGGCCCTCGTCCGGCATGCCGTGGCGGGCGGCGGCCTGATCGGCCAGCTCGCGCCAGGCGGCGCGGCGCAGCCGGCGGGCCACCACGTCACTGCCCACCGTGCGCATCAGCTGGTTCACCAGTGCGGCCACCGCGATGCCCATCAACAGCGACAGGTTGCTGTTGAAGAAGTAGGGAAAGTCCAGCGTGGCAATGTCGCCCAGGGCCAGCGAGCCGGCCACGCCCATGAGCATCGGGAAGGCCTGGCCCGCTGTGGCCGGCCGCGCCGCCATGCAGCCCAGGACAAGGAAGGCCGGCGAGCAGAACAGCACCAGGCTGCCGAAATCGTGCGCCAACGGCAGCAGCACCAGCACATACAGCGCCGCGATCGGCATGGACCAGGCCGTTGCCTTGAGGGCCCCCGAGATGGCGGGCACCGGGTTGTCCATCACGGCGAAGAAGCTGCAGAAGATGGCCGCCATCATCGCGGCGACCGAGCCCAGCGGCCAGGCGGTCTGGATCCACACCAGGCTGCAGAACGAAATGGCCACCACCGCCGCCGCGGCCGACAGCAGGGCCAGACCCTGGTCGCGGTGCAACACGCGCGCGCCCACCGTGGGCCGGCGGGCCGAGACGGGCCCGGCACCGGTCAGGCCGGTGTCGATCTCCGAGCGCAATGCGCCACAGGCCTGCCAGCCCTGCAGCAGTTCACCCAGCCGGGTGGCCAGGCTGATGCGCAGCGCGCGCGACCAGTCCGGCAGCGCCGGGTCCTGGCCCAGGCTGTCGAGCTGGCCCTGCAGCCAGGGCAGCGCCGCGGCCTGGTCCGGCGGCGGCAGTTTCAGCCAGTCGCCCATCGCGTCCAGCACCGCCACCACATCCGGCGCCAACCGGCCTTCCGCCTCTTCCAGCGCCTGCAGCCGGTCCTCGGCCGCGGACAGGGCCGGGGTCAGCCCCGCCAGCCGGTCCGGCATCTCCTGCAGGGCGCCTTCGGTCCAGCGCAGGTGACCGGTGTCGAACGGCACATGGGTCGAGAGGATGCGCAGCTGGGTGATGTCGGCCGCCAGGCGCTGCCGGTCGGCCGCCAGCGTGGCGCCGTCGGCATCCGCCCGGTGGGCGCGCGCCGCCAGGTCGGCCAGCCAGGTGCGGGCGTGGCCCTGACTGCGGTCCAGCAGGCCCAGCAGCGGCGTGCTCAGGCTGGTGGGCCACACCAGGCTGTGGACCAGCGTCGCGCAGAGGATGCCAATGCCGATCTCCTCCACCCGGGCCAGCGCGTTGTCGAACAGCTGCTCAGGCTGGTCCACCGAGGGGAAGCCCACCAGGGCCGCGGTGTAGCCCGCCAGCATGAAGACATAGGACCGCGGCGTGCGGTCCTGCAGCGAGATGTACAGACAGCCCCCCACCCACAGCGCCAGGGCCAGGGACAGCAGCAGCGGCGCATTGGCCAGGTTGGGCACCAGCAGCACCGAGGCTGCCGCCCCCAGGAAGGTGCCGCCAAAGCGGTACACCGCCTTCGACCGCACGGCACCGGCCAAGGGGTTGGCCACCACGTAGGCGGTCATCATCGACCAGAAAGGGCGTGGCAGGCCGGCCTTCAGCGCCACATAGAGCGCCAGCATCGCCGCGGCATAGCACTTGAGCGAGTACAGCCACTCGCTGCGGGTGGGCCAGGTCATGGTCGTGCCAGCGCTGTGGCCTTGGGCAGTTCGGCCACGCCGGCTTCCAGCCGCAGCAGCACCCGCAGGCAGGCCTGCAGGTCCGCATCGGACAGGCCCTGCAGCAGCTGGCGGCGCATCCCGTTGAGCGCCTGCTCGACCCGGGCCACCTGGTCCTGGCCCAGCGGGGTCAGGCTCAACACCTTGGCGCGGCGGTCGTGCGGGTCCTCATGGCGCACCACCACGCCGGCCGCCACCAGCTGGTCGATCACCCGCACCAGCGAGGCGGGCTCCAGGCCCACCGCCTCGGCCAGCGCGCTCAGCCGGGCGCTCTCCCCCATGCGGCCGATCATCACCGCGGGCCAGGCCATCGCATGCGACAGGCCAAAGGTGTTGCTGACCTCATCGGCCGCCGCCCGGTAGCCACGGGCCACGCGCGTGAGCGTGGTGGTGAGGTTCATCAGGGTGGCGTCGTCGAGCATGGGGGCCAATCATTTAGTTGGCTAACTAATAGTTAGCTGACTCAATTATTGGCTCAGCCAAATACCCAGACAAGGGCAGGGGCATTGCGCTGTCGCCCCGCGACCACGCCGCCCACCGTTCAGAGCGGGGTGTCGGGCCCCAGCGCGGAGGTGAGGATCTCCAGCTCGTTGGTGATGTCGGACTGGCGCAGGCTGGCCCAGCGGCGGCGCAGGTCGGCCGCCAGTTCGTCCAGGTGGTCCTGGGCCCGCTGCATCTGCGCCAGGCGGGCGTGGTTCTCCTGCACCAGCGAGGTCTCCAACGCCGCCCGCAGCTGCACCCGCACGGCCTGGTGCAGCACCGCGGCCAGCAGCACCGGCCGCGGCAGGCCCAGGTGCACCGGCCGGTCGGCGCCGGGCGAGCGCCGGGGCGGGGCGGCCGGCGGCACTGGGGCCGCC
>JAYSCA010000298.1:0-4023 GCA_041915165.1 Ideonella sp. | reverse complement strand
GCGGCTTTGGCCGCGGCGGCCATGCAGGACATGGGCTATCTTCATGTTCGGTCGCTGGCTGGCGGTTTCGAAGGGTGGCAGGCGGCGGGCAAACCCGTGGTGAAGCCGGAGTCCCCTGCATTCGACTGAGAACGGCCGGTCGCCAAGAGCCGATTGGGGTTCTTGGCTGATCGGAACACCCCCGTGGATCTGCTGTTAAAATGAACTAACGGCAAATTCCATTTTCTTGGCGAACCCAACAAATCCAGTCGCCGTCGTTTGCCGTTAGTTCATTTATGCAGCAACATCTTCCCCCTCCCACTCCACAAGCGGCTTACGCCCTGGCCTGGTCGCTCTGGCAGCGACGCGCTCGCGAGCGGGCCTTGCTGCGTCGAGACTCATCCGAGGAGGTCTACCGACACATCTGGCATGCCCTGGCCGACTGGGCCGGCCAGCGCCGGCTCTTCCCGCAGCAACTGGATGCAGGACACATCCAGGCCTACCTGGACGAGCGGGAGCGCGACCATGGCTTGTCCCCCCGCCACGCATGGCGGGTACTGCGCCTGCTGGACCGCGTGCTCGCGCTCTACCACCGCGATCAAGGGCTGCCGCCCCCGCTGACCTGCCAGCAGATCCTGGAGCGGCACCCCGAGATCCGCTACGCCAACGCCAGCCGCTTCGACGAATTACCCCAGGAGCTGTCGGTCGCGCAGGCAGCCAAGTTGGCACGCTGGCTGGCACGCAGCGAGCGGCCCGGCGGCGAAGGGCACACCTGGCAGCAGGTGCGCAACCATGCAGCGGTGGCCTTGCACCTGGGGGCCGGGCTCACGCCAGCCGAAGTGAGGGCACTCCCGGCCAAGCGTCTGCATTGGCCGTCCACGACGGCCGAGGGCCCGAGCGTCCTCCCCCTGGGCGCCGAGACGCCCGCCCGCGTCCCCATCCCTTTGCCACGTTGGGCCCGTCCGGCGCTGCAGCGCTGGCAGGCACTGCGCACGGCGCTGGCCATCCCAGGCCCGCAGTTCCTGCCCTCCACCAAGAGCAGCGGCAAACCCTGGGGCAAGGTCGCCCACCACGGCGCCGTGAAGGCCACACTGACCGAAGCCGGGCTGTCCGCGGAAGACATCAGTGCTTACAGCCTGCGCCACGCTTTCGCCCTGCATGCACTGCACCGACGCATCGCGCCGGACCAGGTGGCCCGCTGGCTCGGCGTCACCGAACCGGACGTGATGGAGCGCTACCGCCGTCGTCTCGTTGCACTAGAGGAACAGACTGCGTGGGAGCACGAAACATCATAGAATCAAAGGCTTGACCACCCCCGCAACGTTTTTCGTCGCCCAGACCCGTGGCTTTTGCTCGCCGGCTCGCGCCGGTCACGCGAAAGCCTGGTCGCTTGCGTGGCGCGATGTTGCGGTCCCTGGGGACGGCAGTGGCCGTGGACGCACCGTCCACACCTGCCGCGCTCAGGCAGCAGCCCGCTTCCCAGTGCATCCCGGGAAGCCCGTTCCACAGGCCTCGCGATCTGCGCGGCGGCCCGTGCAGCGCGGCTGTCCAACCGTGCGGATGCCCATGCCCTGACTGGGCAGCTCAATCTCAAGACGGAGGGCCGTCATGGCCAAGGAAGAACTCATTGAAATGCGCGGCATCGTCAACGAAGTGCTGCCCGACTCGCGTTTTCGTGTGACCCTGGAAAACGGCCACGAGCTGATTGCCTACACCGCAGGCAAGATGAAGAAGAACCATATCCGCATCCTGGCGGGTGATGCCGTCTCGCTGGAACTCTCGCCCTACGACCTCGGCAAGGGCCGGATCACCTTCCGCCACCTGGATCGCAGCGCGCACCCGGCCGGCTCCGCCCCTCGCCGCCGCTCCTGAGACGCGGTTCGCCGCCGTCCACCACACGGCGAGCCTTCAATTGCGGAACAATTTCCCTTTTTCCGCACGCGGTGCCATGCTAGCCTGCCAGTTACGGCAGCTCAAGCAACGATGAATCAGTGGCTGTCTCTTGCACGAGCCAGTCGCTGTTGTGTCTCATCTGCCGCCGCCTTCCGCCCCGTCGTCCGTCCTGCCGGAAGCCGAAGACTCGGCTACCCAACAAGCTGGCTCTCCACGGGCGGCTCCCTGGCCCTGGATCGCCGCAGCGCTCGCCTGGTTGACCCTGACGGCACTGTTGACGGTGGGAGCCTATCAGCGAGAACGCACGCAGCTGACCGACCGGATGGGCTACGCGGCTGCCCTGCAGAGTCATGCGCTGACCTCCTGGCTGACAGAGCGACAAGCCGCACTGGACGCCATCGGCCATAGCACGCATCTGGCCACGCTCTATCGCCGTGCCCGCACCGGAGACCGGGCCGCTGGCACCGAGCTGCTGTCCCAGATCGAAAGTCTGCTGCGGGCCGGCCCCGACACCCAGATCGGGCTCGTGGATGAGCAAGGCCAACTGCTCCTCGGCCAGATCGCCGCCACCGCCCGCGCCACACCGGAGTTTCGAGCGGTGCTGGCTGCGGCCGCACACAGCCCTTTGCCACAGACCGCTGCCCCTGCCGCCGACGGCAAGGGCTTGGATCTTCTGGTTGCCTTGCAGGGCAGCGCCGCACCCGCCGCCTACGTGGTGCTGCATCTGTCCCCGGCCACGCTGTTGATGTCGCTGCTGGCCGAACACCAGGCTTACATCACCCCCGTCCACTACCGGTTCTGGTGGCGTCAGGCTGGTGCCTGGCATGTCATGACCCTCGGCGCTCCCCCGGGGTCGGAATTGACCGTTGCCCCCGAAGGTCCTCCGCTGGGGCTGACCCAGGCCGGCAGCGGCAGCCGCCTCGACCCCCGGCACGTCCGCGCGGCGCATCCGGTGCTGGCGACCGACGGATGGATCAGCGCCGAGCCGGGACCCGACGAACTCTGGCTGGCCTTCCGCAGCGACCTGCTGCGCATCGGCGCGGGGTCGGTGCTGCTGGGCGGCTGCCTGCTGCTCTTCTGGCGCATCCGCCAGCAGCGCCAGCGCCTGCAGCTGATCGAACATGAGCGCTCGGGCCGCGAACAGCAGAACAGCGAACTGGCCCTCTACGCGGCCATTGCCCAGGGCGCGGCCGACGCCATCTTCGCCAAGGGGCTGGACGGGCGCTACTTCCTGTGGCGCAGCCGCCCCAACGGTCACGCCCGCTTCCAGGCGGATGACGCCATCGGCCGCACCGATGCCGACCTGCTGCCCCCCGACCGCGCCGCGCTCATCCAGGCCGAAGACCAGGAGGTACTGAGCCGGCGCGAGCCGCTGCATGTGCGGCACCAGACCCCGGATGGCCGCGCCCTGCTCATCACCAAAGGGCCGCTGTTCGATGCCCAGGGCACGCTGATCGGCGTGTTCGGTGTGACGCGGGATGTGACCGAAGCCCACCGGCTGGAGCTTCAGGCCCAGGACAGCGCCCGCCTGCGCGAAGCCCTGCTGGACAACGCCCACGACGGCATCGTGACCCTGGACCCCGACGGCGCGGTGGTGCTGGCCAACCAGAGCTTCTGCGAGCTGCTCGACCGCACGCCAGCCGAAGTTGCCAAATTGCACCTCTGGGACTGGGATGTGCAATGGGATGCGCCGACCCTGCTGGCCAAGCTGCGCGCCCCTGGCACCGGTGTGCGTCGTTTCGAGACCCGTTTCCGGCAACGCAGTGGAGCGATGATCGACGTCGAAGTCAGCTCCAACCACCTGCACGTCAGCGGCCGCGCCCTGGTCCTCTGCACCTGCCGCGACATCACCGAACGCAAACGCACCGCACAAGAGCTGGAACGCCACCGGGGTCACCTCGAGCAGCTGGTCACCGAACGCACCGAGGCCCTTGAACTCACCCTGGCGCGGTTGCGTCGCGCCAGCCAGTTCAGCCACGACCTGGCCGACCGCATGCCCGGCGCCATGAGCTACTGGGACAAGGACCTGGTCTGCCGCTTCGCCAACCAGGCCTACGCCGCCTGGTTCGGGACCACCCCCGAAGCGCTGATTGACCATGCCATCACCGACACCGCCGTGCACGACACCCACCTGGCCCTGCTCCAGCGGGC
>JAYSCA010000297.1:0-4045 GCA_041915165.1 Ideonella sp. | reverse complement strand
GGGCCTGGTTGAACTCGACAGAACCCCAGGCCAGGCCGGCGTCGCGCAGCGCGGACTGCATCGCGTTCTGCACCAGCGCGCGCACCAGGTGGTGGCCGGCGCTGTAGGGCACCTCGTCGCGCTCGCCGCGGGCCGCGGCCACGCAGGCCTTCACGTCGTGCGAAGCATGGCCCCGGCAGGCCAGCGGCCGCACCGCGTAGATGACGCAGACGCCTTGGGCGATGAAGGGACAGGCTTGGCGCAGGCCCACCCGGTCCTGCTCGCTCAGCCCCTGGCTGCCGGCATTGGCGGCCCGCAACTGACCGACCAGGTCGATGCCGCGCGCCAGCAGAGCCGGCTGCACCGCCCGCAGGAAGCGCGCGACCAGCAACACCTCGGGCGTGGTGGCCGTCACCCGCAGCGTGCAGCAGGTGGCGCAGCCGCGGTGGCAGGCCAGCGGCGGTTCATCCTCGCACTGGATGGCGACATTGCCCTGGAAGCTGTCGAAGGCCTGGCCCAGCAACGCGTCCAGCAGCGCCGGCCGCCCCGGGTGCCGGGCCAGCGTGGCGTCAAAAGCCTGGTGCAGGGCTTGGTAGAAATCCTGCGGCCCGCCCGAGGCGGCCGCGGTGGGGGTGTCCATGGAGTGCGCTCCGGCGTGCCAGCAAAAGGCTCAGCCTAAGAGCCTGTGGCGGCAGTCGGAATTGAGCTGGCTCAAATCCGACGCGGAGCGCTTTCAGTCGGCGGTCTCGTCGCCACGGCGACGGTCGTTGGGCAGGCTGGTGTAGTAGAGGCGCTTTTGCGCATACATCTGCTTGTCGGCCCGGTGCAGCGCGGCCTCCAGCCGCTCGCCGGGGCGGGAGACGGCCAGCCCGACCGAGAACTGCAGCGGCAGCCCGGCGTGGTACTGGTTGTTGATCTCCACCAGGCCCTGGATCTGGCCGATCAACTGCTCGGCCGCGGCCTGGTCCGCCCCCGGCAGCAGCAACGCGAATTCATCGCCGCCGATGCGCGAGGCGGTGGCCGGTGCCTCCACGGCCTGACCCAGCACCTCGCCCACCCGGCGCAGCAGCGCATCGCCGGCGCGGTGGCCCTGTTCGTCGTTGACCTGCTTGAGGCCGTTGAGGTCGATGATCAGCAGCGCCACCGGCTGCACCGCCTTGCGCTCCAGCCGGTTGAGCTCGTCGTCGAAGAAGGAGCGGTTGCGCAGCTTGGTCAGCGCGTCGTGCTTGCCCAGGAACTCCAGGTAGGTCTCGGCCTTCTTGCGGGCGGTGATGTCGGTCAGCGAGACCTGCACCAGCGACCAGTCGTGCTCGTGGCCGGGCAGCACCGCGAACTGCAGGTGCACATGCAGCATCTCGCCATCGAGCGCGTAGTTGACGGTCTCGCGCTGCTGGTAGAGCTTGCCGTCCCACAGGTCGATCAGCTGCTCGGTGAAGGGGCGGCGCATCTCGTCACGGAAGATGTCGCCCAGGTGGTGCAGCAGCGTGGTCGGGTCCGGCGCGCGGAACATCGTGAGCGTCTGGCGGTTCACGTCGACCACCCGGATCTCGGCCATGCAGCGCTCGACGAACTCGGGGTGCACATCGGTGAAGACGCGAAAGTCGGTGATGCCCTGGCTGCGCACCTCGTCGATCAGCCGCTTGACCGCGCTGAAGTCCTCCACCCACAGCGAGACGGGTGAATAGGCGAACAGGCCCTGGGCGTACCGCTCGCTGCGCTGGTGGGCCAGCCGGGCCTGCTCGCGCGCGGTGACGTCCTCCAGCGAGAACAGCACCCGGCGCCAGTCCTGCTCATGGCCGGGCAGCACCCGCACCTGCAGCGCCACGTCCAGCCGGCGGCCGTCCAGCGTGTAGTTGACCGTCTGGCTGGCATAGCTGAGCGCACCGGACCAGAGCTGGGCCAGCTCCTCGATGTGGTGGTCCAGCATGTCGTCGCGGAAGATGCGGCCCAGGCCGGCCAGCAGCTCGTCCTGGTCGGCCGCGCCGAACAGGTCCAGCGTGCGGCGGTTGACGCGCAGCACCCGGATGGCCCGGGTGCAGGCCGCCACCCGGGCACGGTCGGCGCGCAACCAGGTGCGCAGGTCGCTCACGCCCTCGGCCCGCCATTGCGCGAACAGCGCCGCCACCCCGCTGAAATCCTCCAGCCACAGCGACACCGGCGCCAGGTCGAACATCAAGGCGTCTTCGGACGGGAGAGCGGCGGAGGTCGAAGCGGTCGGAGTCACGGCAGGCCCAGGATCAGCGGCCCGCATCCCACGGCACGGGCCAGACCGACAGTCTCGCACGTTCAGGTGTCAGGACGCTGTCCGATCCCCGGCGGGCGCCGGGCCGGCCAGCGGCAAGCCCATCGACAGAAAGCCCGGGGGCAGCGCCTGCAGGCTGCGCACCACGCGAAAACCCAGCCGGCGGTAGAAGGCCTGGGCGCCGGGCGCCGCGTTGAGCCGCAGTAGCGGCCGGTCGGTGCGCCCCCGGCAGGCCAACCCGGCGGCCTGCACCAGCGCCCGGCCCAGACCCCGCCCCTGCCAGGCCGGTGCGACGAACAGGCTGCACAGGGCCCAGTGGCCGCGCACCAGCACCACGCCGACCGGCCTGCCCGCCGGGTCCAGCGCCAGCAGGTGGCAGGCCGCGCGCTCCGGTTCCGGCTGGGCCTGCCACCAGGCCAGGTTGTCCAGCGCATGCTGGCGCATCAGGGCCCGCGCCGCGGCATCCAGCCCCGGCGCGGCCTGCACCGCGGCGACGATCAGCGCGGCAATGTCGGCCGCCTGCGTCGGTCGGGCGGTCACCAGCGTGGGCAGGTTCTCCATCGTCTGGCCAGGCTGGCACCGCGCTCAGTACTGGATCTCGAACCAGTCGGGCTCCTTGTCCCGCAACTGGTCCAGCAGCACCAGCGTGGCCGGCAGGAGGCCGCAGACGGCGTACCAGACGATCTCGCGCCGGTCCGGGGTGGACGGCTGCTGCAGGGCCTGCAACAACGCCGCCCAACCAGCCCAGTCCACCTGCGGCAGGCGCAGCATGACCACCGGCGGCAGGTGGGCCAGCGTGGTGGCCACCTGCCGCAGATGGCCCTCGATCGCGGCCAGGGTGTTGGGGCTGGCGAAGAGCTCCTCGGCGCCCTCTTCCAGCGCGATCACCAGCGTGAGCGCCTGCTGGCCATGGGTGTGGACGATGTCGAACAGCGCTTTGGCGTACATGGCAGCTCCTCGGTCAGGGGGCGGTCGGCAGCATGGCCGGGCCGCGCAGCGCGCGGTGCACGGCCTCGGCGCGGCGCTGCTGCGCGGTCTCCGGGTCCAGCCCGTCGACCGCCGTCGCCAGGTAGGCGGCCAGCGCCCGGCGCAGGCGCGACGCCTTGGGGTAGTCCTCCGGACGGTGACCAGGGTAAGCCGCGAAATCGCAGGTGCACAGCAACAGCAGCTGCTCGAAGCGCTCGGGCTGGCCCGGTGCGTCCAGCCGTTCCAGCAGCGCGGTGATCGCCCCGGCCCGCAGGTCGCTGGCGCGGTGCACGCGCTCCAGCTCGTCGATGGCGATGCGGGACAGCGCCAGCGTGGCCACCGGCCAGGCAAAGCGCACCGCCAGCTGGGCCAGCAGCGCGTGCGCCCGTTGCTCATGCTTGTAATGGCTGGGCCAGATCTCGCGCGGCGTGCCCGCCTTGCCCAGCGCGTGGGTGAGCGCCGCCAGCCGCACCGGCAGCGGCGCATCGGCGCGGGCGGTCTCCTCCAGCAGCGCCAGCAGGTGCTCGCCCACGTCCACCGGCATGGGCAGGTCGCACAGCTGGGGCACGCCGAACAGCGCCGCCACCTCCGGCAGCCAGTGCGGCAGCACGCCGCCCTCGCGCAGCGCCTGCAGGAAATGGCCAGGGTGCGGCGCCATCAGGCCCTCGGCCAGCAGCGACCAGGCCTCGCCCGGCGGCAGGGGCTGCTGGCGCAAGGCCTCGGCCACGGCGGCCCAGGCCGGGTGTTCCTCAAGGGGCAGGGCCGGGGTGTCACGGTGCGCCGCGGCCAGGGCCAGGCGCCAGAAGGAAGAAGTCATGGCTTGCTCGTCGCGCCAGGCGCGGTCTGTCAGGGCACGAG
>JAYSCA010000296.1:0-4065 GCA_041915165.1 Ideonella sp. | reverse complement strand
AAGATGGGCTGACCGCGCTCGGCCGCGGTGCCGGGCAGGAAGACGAAGCGGGCCTCGCGCCGCAGCCGGGCGCCACCGCAGTGCTGGCAGGGCTTGGCGCTCTGGTAGCGGGCCAGGTCCTCGCGCACGGCCACCGAATCGGTCTCGCGGAAACGCCGCTCGAAGTTCGGGATCACGCCCTCGAAGGGATGCTCGCGCTTGACGCTGCGCTTCTTGCCGCCCCGGCCTTCGGCCTCGTAGGTGAAGGCGATCTCGTCCTCACCCGAGCCGTAGAGCACCACCTGCCGGAAGGTCTCCGGCAGCTCCTCGAAGGGCAGATCAACGTCCACGCCATAGTGTGCGGCCACGCTCTCCAGCATCGAGAAGGTGTAGGCGTTGCGCCGGTCCCAACCCTTGATGGCGCCCGAGCCCAGCGACAGGCTGGGAAAGGCCACCACCCGCTCCGGGTCGAACAGGGTCTGCAGGCCCAGGCCGTCACAGTGCGGACAGGCGCCCACCGGCGAGTTGAACGAGAACAGCCGCGGCTCCAGCTCCGACAGCGAGTAGCTGCAGATGGGGCAGGCGAACTTGGCCGAGAACAGGTGCTCGCGCCCGCCGTCCATCTCGTAGCCGATGGCCCGGCCGTCGGCAATGCGCAGCGCGGCCTCGAAGCTCTCGGCCAGGCGCTGCTTCATGTCCGAATGGGTCTTGAGCCGGTCCACCACCACGTCGATGTCGTGCTTCTCGGCCTTCTTGAGGGGCGGCAGGTCGTGGGCCTCGACGATCACGCCGTCGACCCGGAAGCGCACATAGCCCTGGGCCTGCATGTCCTGGAACAGCTCGACGAACTCGCCCTTGCGGTCGCGCACCACCGGCGCCAGCACCATCAGCTTGGTGCCCTCGGGCAGGGCCAGCACGGCGTCGACCATCTGGCTGACGCTCTGGGCCTGCAGCGGCAAGTTGTGGTCCGGGCAGTAGGGCGTGCCGGCGCGGGCATAGAGCAGGCGCAGGTAGTCGTGGATCTCGGTCACCGTGCCCACGGTGGAGCGCGGGTTGTGGCTGGTGGCCTTCTGCTCGATCGAGATCGCGGGCGACAGGCCCTCGATCACGTCCACGTCCGGCTTGTCCATCAGCTGCAGGAACTGGCGGGCGTAGGCCGAGAGGCTTTCCACGTAACGGCGCTGACCTTCGGCGTACAGCGTGTCGAAGGCCAGGCTGGACTTGCCGGAACCCGACAGGCCGGTGATCACCACCAGCGCGTGCTTGGGCAGGTCCAGGTCGATGTTCTTGAGATTGTGGGTGCGGGCGCCCCGCACCGAGATGCGGGTGGCGGCGGCCACCGGGGTGCTCACCAGAGCGAGCGAAGAGGTCGGGTTCGTGGAATCGGACGACATGGGCGGTCCTGAGGCAACCCGCCATCATACTCAGCCGGGGCTGCCGACGCGGGCAGCCCCCAGGGCGCGGCCCCCATGCGGTCGGCACTGTGGCCTTGATGACGAAAGTGGGCACTAACCTTCCAAGCAAGTGTGAACAGTTGTTGCAGCTGTCCCCGGCTCTGTGTCATCCTGACGGCCCCCTGCTGCGTTTGACAGACATGACCGGCTCCAGTCAGAGAACCGGCGAACACACCCACCAACCGCCATGCAGAAATCCGCCCAACCGCCGAAATCCCCTGCCCGTCGCCAGGACAGCTTTGAACCGCTGGCCGACAAGGCCCACAAGTCCGAGCCCTTCTGGATGGCTGCGCTGGGCAATGCCCGCAGCCACGCCCGCCTGCAAAAGGCCGATCAAAAGCGCTGAGGCGTCCCAGGGCATACTCAGGGTCTGAGCCCTGAGGTATCCCCGTGAGCCTGCCCGACGTCCTCCCTCTCCAGCCGGCGTACTACAACCCGCAGGCGCGCGTCTGTGCCGAATGCCGGGTGCGCCGCTTTGCGCTGTTTGGCGCGCTGGACGAGGCCGCGCTGGAACGCATCCACGGCCACATCGCCGAGCTGCGGCTGGCCCCGGGCGAATCGCTCTACCGCATGCAGGAGGCCGGCCTGGCCGCCTACACCGTGCGCGCGGGCGTGATCCGGCTGGAACGCACCAACGAACGCGGCGAACGCCGCATCCTGCGCCTGGCCGGCCGCAGCGACACCATCGGCATGGAGGCCATGCTGGGCCAGAGCTACGCGGCCGACGCGGTGGCCTGCACCGAGGTGCAGGTCTGCTGCCTGCCGCGCAGCCTGCTGGACGAACTGGCCAACGACCAGCCCGCGCTGATGCGCGACATGATGAAGCGCTGGCAGCGCGCGCTCGACGACGCCGACGAGTGGCTGACCGAGCTGTGCACCGGCCCGGCCCGGCGCCGCGTGCTGCGCCTGCTGCTCAAGCTGAGCGAATTCGCCGAACACGACGGTGAGCCCGTCTGGCTGCCGGCCCGCCAGGAAATGAGCGCCATGCTGGACATGACGGTGGAAACCGCCAGCCGGCTGATCTCCCAGCTCAAGCGCGAGGGCGTGCTGACCGCCCACAGCCAGCGCAGCGCCACGCTGCACATGGACGCGCTGCTGCTGGCCCTGCGCGACGCCGCGCAGGACGAGGCCTGAGCCTTCAGCGGCCCGCGCCGCCCCGCAAGGCCGCCAGCCGCGCCAGCAACTCGACCGGCACCTCCCGCTCGGTGCGCGCGGCCCCGCGCAGCACGCAGCCGCGGTGCCCGTCCAGCGTCAGCAGATCTCCCTCGGCCAGCACCACCTCGCCCTGGGGCGTGGCAAAGCGCAGCTGGCGCCGGGGCAGGTCGATGTGCAGCGTGCTGCAGCCCACCAGGCAGACCTTGCCCAGCTGGCGGGCCACCACCGCCGCATGCGAGGTGCGCGCGCCGCGCTCGGTCAGCAGACCGGCGGCCTGCTCCAGCGCCACGATGTCGGAGGTCTCGGCGTCCTGGCGCACCAGCACCACCGCGGCGCCATCGGCGGCCAGCCGGTGCGCGGCCGCCTCATCCAGCGCCACCCGGCCCACCGCCACGCCGTGCGCGGCACTCACCGCCTCGGCCAGGGCGGCGCTGCCGCCGTCGCCCACCACCCGCGCCAGGGTCAGCGCGGCCGCGTCCAGGCCGTCGGTGCGGCGCAGCGCCTCGGCGCGGTCGATCACGCCCTCGTCGCGCAGGTCCAGCGCGATGCGGGCCCGCGCCTGGGCGGTGCGCTTGCCGTCGCGCGTCTGCAGCAGCCAGAGCCGGCCGTTCTCGACCGTGAACTCGAAGTCCTGCATGTCGCCCAGCGCACGCTCCACCTGCCGGGTGGCGCGGCACAGCGCATCCCACACCTGCGGCGCGACCGCCGCCAGCTGCTCATGGCCACGGGCGCTGCGCCGGCCGGAGACCACGTCCTCGCCCTGCGCGTTGAACAGGAAGTCCACCCAGGGCTGGGGCTCGCCGGTGCTGGGGTGGCGGGTGAAGCCCACGCCCGCGCCGGAGGTGCCGCCCGCGTTGCCGAACACCATGCGCTGCACCGTCACCGCGGTGCCCAGCGTGTCGGGCAGTTCCTTCAGGCGGCGGTAGTCCACCGCCTTGGGCGCCCGCCAGCTGGCCAGCACCGCGCCGATGGCGGCCTGCAGCTGGGCCCGCGGCTCCTGTGGAAACGGCTGCCCGGCCACGCGCCGCACGCTGCCCAGGTGGGTCTGGGTCAGGGTGCGCAGCTCGGCGAAGTCCAGGTCACGCTCGTCGCGCCCGCCGGCCAGGGCCCGCAGATCGGCCTCGAACACGGCCGCCGGCACGCCCAGCACGATCTCGCCGTAACCGGCCACCAGGCGCCGGTAGGCGTCCCAGACCAGACGCGGGTTGCCGGTCAGGCGCAGCAGGCCGGGCACGGTGGCGTCGCACAGGCCGATGTTGAGCAGCGTCTCCATCATGCCGGGCATGGACACCGGCGCGCCCGAGCGCACCGACAGCAGCAGCGGTCGACGCGCATCGCCAAAGCGGGCGGCGCTGGCCTGCTCCAGCGCGGCCAGCGCCGGCTGCCAGGCGGCGGGACCAGGCGGCTGCGCCGCCGCGCACCAGGCGGTGCCCAGCACGAAGGCCGGCGGCACCGGCAAGCCCAGCGCCGCCATGCG
>JAYSCA010000295.1:0-4068 GCA_041915165.1 Ideonella sp. | reverse complement strand
GGTCTGGATCGTCATGTGCAGCGAGCCGGCGATGCGCGCGCCCTTGAGCGGCTGGCTGGCGGCGTATTCGGTGCGGATGGCCATCAGCGCGGGCATCTCGTGCTCGGCGATGGTCAGCTCCTTGCGGCCCCAGTCGGCCAGCGAGAGATCGGCCACCAGGTACTGTTCGGGGGCCAGGGAGGTCTTGGGCAGTGCAGCGTTCATCGGTTGCTCCATCGGTTCGACAAGCCCGCACGGGCGGGGCCGAAGGACAACCAGCGGGGCGGCGCGTCAAACGCTCGCCCAGGGCTCACCGCGGCACCGGGAGGTGCGGGTGAGCGCCGTTGCAGAAGAAGGGGTTCCGAGCCTGGGGACCACCGTGGGTGGCCCTTGCAACGCTCCTCGGAAGCAGGGCGCCAGTGTAGCAGCGGGCCTGCCCCGGCGCCCAGTGCCCGACCCGGTGCCAGACGTGAAAAAGCGGGCACCGGGGCCCGCTTTTGTTGTGGCAGGGCGCCGGGCCCTGGCTCAGGCCTGGCTGTCCATCGTGGCCAGCTGGTCCTCGCCCAGGCTGGGCACCAGCGAGGGCCGGCCGACGATCAGCGGATCCACCGAGCCGATCGCCTCCAGGTTCTTCTTGCCATAGGGCAGGCGGTGCAGCACGTAGCGCATCGCGTTCAGGCGCGCGCGCTTCTTGCAGTCGCTCTTGATCACCGTCCAGGGGGCGTCGGAGGTGTCGCACTGCAGGAACATCGCTTCCTTGGCGCGGGTGTAGTCGTCCCACTTGTCCAGGCTGGCCATGTCGATCGGGCTGAGCTTCCACTGCTTGAGCGGGTGCAGCTGGCGCTCCTTGAAGCGGCGGCGCTGCTCGTCCCGGCTGACCGAGAACCAGAACTTGAACAGGTGCACCCCGTCGCGCACCAACTGGCGCTCGAACTCGGGCGCCTGACGCAGGAACTCCTGGTACTGGTGTTCGGAGCAGAAGCCCATCACCCGTTCGACGCCGGCGCGGTTGTACCAGCTGCGATCGAACATCACGATCTCGCCGCGGGTGGGCAGGTGCTGGATGTAGCGCTGGAAGTACCACTGCCCTTGTTCGACCTCGCTGGGCTTTTCCAGCGCGACGACGCGGGCGCCGCGCGGGTTCAGGTGCTCCATGAAGCGCTTGATCGTGCCGCCCTTGCCGGCGGCGTCGCGCCCTTCGAAGATGACCACCACCCGCTGGCGGTTCTCCTTGACCCAGGCCTGCAGCTTCAGCAGCTCCACCTGCAGGCGGTACTTCTGTTCCTCGTAGCTGCGGCGCGAGAGCAGGTTCTTGTAGGGGTAGTGCCCCTCCCGCCAGCCGGCGGCCAGTTCCAGGTCGGGGTCCAGGCCGGCGACGGCCGGCTTGCGCCGGACGCTCAGCTCATGGCGCAGGGCCTTCAGATCGTCGGGCGAGGCACCGTCCAGCAATGCGCGCAGCTGGTCGATCGGCTCGCCCTCGCGCATCAAGCCGCCCACCACCTCGGCCTGGACCAGCTGGGCTGCCTCGGTGGCGTCGTCCACGCGCAGCTTCTTCAGCTGGCGGGCGTTGGCGCGCGGCTTGACGCTGCCCACGGCCACCGGCGCGTCACGGCGTGCGGTGCGCGACGGGGCGGGGGTGGGGGCAGCGGCGGGCGTGGCAGGGGTGTCCGAGGCGGTGGGGGTGTCGTGGGTACGGGCCATGGTGTGTGTGACAGATCGAATCAATCATCATGAAACTTTGGTGGCAGCCGGTCTTGAGGGACATCAAGCGTTTCCCTGAGGTCCCGCGGGATGGGCCGCCACCTTGGCGACAATATCGGCCGTTGTCACCACTGCATGAGGTCTCACCATGGCCGTTCAGCCCCTGGGCACCCCGCTGTCCCCGTCTGCCACCCGCGTGATGCTGCTGGGCTCCGGCGAGCTCGGCAAGGAAGTGCTGATCGCGCTGCAGCGCCTGGGGGTGGAAACCATCGCGGTGGACCGCTACCACAACGCCCCCGGCCAGCAGGTGGCCCACCATGCCCGCACCATCGCGATGAGCGATCCCGAGCAGCTGCGTCCCCTGATCGAGGCCGAGCAGCCCGACCTGGTGGTGCCGGAGATCGAGGCCATCGCCACGCCGGTGCTGGAGGCGCTGGAGGCCGAGGGCACCATCCGCTGCATCCCCACCGCCCGCGCCGCGCGCCTGACCATGGACCGCGAGGGCATCCGCCGCCTGGCCGCCGAGGAGCTGGACCTGCCCACCAGCCCCTACCGCTTCTGCGATTCGCTGGCCGAGCTGCAGGCCGCCATCGACGGCCGCGATGGCCACCCCGCCATCGGCTACCCCTGCATCGTCAAGCCCGTGATGAGCAGCTCCGGCAAGGGCCAGAGCAAGATCGACTCCGCCGCCGATGTGCAGAAGGCCTGGGATTACGCGATGGCCGGCGGCCGCGTCGCCAAGGGCCGCATCATCGTCGAGGGCTTCATCGACTTCGACTACGAGATCACCCAGCTGACCGTGCGCGCCGTGGGCGCCTCGGGCCAGGTCGAGACGCACTTCTGCGACCCGATCGGCCATGTGCAGGTTAGCGGTGACTATGTGGAAAGCTGGCAGCCGCACCCGATGAGCCCGGTGGCCCAGCAGAAGGCGCGCGACATCGCCCAGGCCATCACCGCCAACCTGGGCGGGCAGGGCCTGTTCGGGGTCGAGCTCTTCGTCCAGGGCGACATGGTCTGGTTCAGCGAGGTCAGCCCCCGCCCGCACGACACCGGCATGGTGACGATGATCACCCAGTGGCAGAACGAGTTCGAGTTGCACGCCCGCGCCATCCTGGGCCTGCCGGTGGACACCTCGCTCAAGAGCCCCGGGGCCAGCGCGGTGATCTACGGTGGGGTGGATGCCTGCGGCATCGTCTTTGACGGCGTGGCCGAGGCGCTGCAAGTGCCCAACTCCGACATTCGCCTGTTCGGCAAGCCCGAGAGCTTCGTCAAACGCCGCATGGGCGTGGCCCTGGTGCATGACGCCGACGTCGAGGTGGCACGCCGCCAGGCCAAGCTGGCAGCCAGCAAGGTCAAGCCGCGGCAGGCCTGAGCGCCCGCGCCGGACAGCAAAAAGGCCGCCCTCGGGCGGCCTTTTTTCATGCAGACGGCGATGGAACGCTCAGAGCCCCGCGGCGGCGCGCAGCTCGGCGGCCTTGTCGGTGCGTTCCCAGGTGAACTCGGGCTCTTCGCGGCCGAAGTGGCCGTAGGCCGCGGTCTTGGCGAAGATCGGGCGCTGCAGGTCCAGCATCTGGATGATGCCCTTGGGCCGCAGGTCGAAGTGCTCCTGGACCAGGGCGGCGATCTTCTCGTCCGAGATCACGCCGGTGCCCTCGGTGTAGACCGTGATGTTGATCGGGCGGGCCACGCCGATGGCGTAGCTGACCTGGATCTGGCACTGGCGGGCCAGGCCGGCGGCCACGATGTTCTTGGCCACGTAGCGCGCCGCGTAGGCCGCCGAGCGGTCCACCTTGGTCGGGTCCTTGCCCGAGAAGGCGCCGCCGCCGTGCGGGCAGGCGCCGCCGTAGGTGTCGACGATGATCTTGCGCCCGGTCAGGCCGCAGTCACCCTGCGGGCCGCCGACCACGAAGCGGCCGGTCGGGTTGATCAGGTACTTGGTGTCCTGCAGCCATTCCTGCGGCAGCACCGGCTTGATGATCTCCTCGATGCAGGCCTCGTAGAAGCTGGCCTTCATCTGGGTGGCCGTCTCGGACTGGTCCGGGCTGTGCTGGGTGGACAGCACCACGGTGTCGATCGAGTGCGGCTTGCCGTCCACGTAGCGCATCGTGATCTGGCTCTTGGCGTCCGGGCGCAGGAAGGGCAGGCGGCCGTCCTTGCGCAGCTGGGCCTGGCGCTCCACCACGCGGTGGGCGTAGTAGATCGGCGCGGGCATCAGCTCGGGCGTCTCGTCGCAGGCGTAGCCGAACATCAGGCCCTGGTCGCCGGCGCCGATGTTCAGGTAGTCGTCGCTGGCGCGGTCCACGCCCTGGGCGATGTCGGCGCTCTGCTTGTCGTAGGCCACCAGCACCGCGCAGCCCTTGTAGTCGATGCCGTACTCGGTGTTGTCGT
>JAYSCA010000294.1:0-4097 GCA_041915165.1 Ideonella sp. | reverse complement strand
TCGGCGGGCAGCCGGGCACCTTGATGATGGGCTTGTCGGTGATGACCTTGTGGATGGGCGTGGCCTGCGTGGGGTTGGGCTTGGCGGCCTGCACGCAGCCCCAGCTGGCGCAGGAACCCCAGGCGATCACGGCCTTGCAATCCTTGGCCACGCGCTGCAGCTTCTCGATGAAGGGCTTGCCCGACTGGATGCAGAACATCCCGTCCTCGTTCAGGGGCGGGTTGCCCTCGACGGCCAGGATGTAGTTGCCCTTGTACTTGGTGATGATCTCGTCGAGGATGGCCTCGGCCTGGTGGCCGGCGGCGGCCATCAGCGTGTCGTCGTAGTCCAGCGAGATCATCGACAGCACCACATCCTTGGCCAGCGGGTGGGCCGAGCGGATGAAGCTCTCGGAGCAACAGGTGCATTCCAGGCCGTGCAGCCACAGCACCGGGGTGCGTGGCTTGGTCTCCATGGCGTGGGCGATCTGCGGCACGAAGGCCGGGCCCAGCCCCAGGGAGGTGGCGGTCAGTGAGCAGTACTTGAGGAGGCTGCGGCGTGAAATGCCCTGCCGCCGCATGACCTCGTAAAACGTTTCCATCAGGTTGGCTCCTCGTTGTCGCCCCGCCACCAGGGGGGCTTTGGAACCGGATGGAACTCAAGTCGCGTGCCTGATCCGTGTCAGGGGCGGGAAATCACTGAGGCCTCTCGCGTTTCACCGCCTTGAGACAGGTCATTTCGCGGTGAGGTGGCGCCCGCGGCGAGGGGATGCCGCGCGGGGCGGCTGGTTGCCAGCTTGGCGGCGGCGGCGCTGAACTGGAAGGTAACCGTCCGCCTGGGTGGCGTCAGCCCGCGGGCGGGAACAGCGTCTCGCGGACCTGTCGGATCACCCAGTCCGGGTCTTCCAGCGGCAGGTCGTGGCCGGCGCGGGGGTGCGTGCGCAGCGGCTGCTGCCAGGCCCGCGCCAGGGCCGTGCTGCAGGCCGGGTTCACCAGGCGGTCGCCGGCACCGCTGAGCAGCAGCAGCGGCACGGCCGGGGCCTGCCGCGGTGGGCGGTAGCGCAGCGCCGCCGCCAGCTGGCGCAGTGCGTTCGCGGTGCTCACCGGCTGGGTCTGGCGCAGCGCCACCCAGGCCGCCACGGTGGCGTCGGCCTGCGGGCTGCGGGCGTGCAGCGGGCTGGTGATGGCCAGCAGGTGGCGTTCCCAGTCCTCGGCGCTGGCGCGGCCCAGGGCGCGCCGCAGCAGGCCGGCGTAGCGGATGGGCCGCAGGCGCTGCCAGAACGGGCTCATCCCGCGCAGGCTGGTGTTGACCAGCACCGCGGCCGCCAGCTCCTCGGGGTGGCGCTGGGCCCAGTCGCAAGTGACCATGGCCCCCAGCGACAGGGCCAGCACGCCCACGCGCTCCTCGCCCAGGGCCATGCCGCGCGCCCGGAGGTCGCGGCGCAGGGCCTCGGTCATGCTGCCCACCGTGGCGGGGCTGCGCTCGGCCCAGCGCGCGCCGTTGCCGGGCCAGTCGGGCACCAGCACGCGGCTGCCCGGCCAGGCGGCCTGCCAGCGGGCTGGAAAGTCGCCCCAGTGGCCGGCGCCGCGGGTCAGGCCGCGCAGCAGCACCCAGGTGGTCGGCGGGGTGTGGGTCATGGCACGGGGCGGTGGTACCAGCGGTCCTGCGCCTGGCGGGCCTGGGCCTCCCGCTGCGGGCCGCGCGGCAGCCAGTGGGGCGAGCCCAGCGCGGCCCGGGCCAGGAAGTCCAGCAGCAGGTGGTGGCGGCGCAGCACGCGCTGCTGGCGGTGGGCGATCAGCGGGTTGAAGATGCCCTGGCGGCTGAACATCTGGCGCGGGTTCTTCTTGACCCACAGCCAGGAGCCCATCTCCAGCGTCAGGGCCAGGAAGACCTGTTCCGGGTGGGCCTGGCGGGCCTGCAGCGTCAGGTGGTCCCACAGGTCGCCGTGGGTGCGGTACTGCTGGCTTTGGGGCTCGATCACATAGGGATGGTGGCGCAGGCTCTGGTCGAACAGCTGCACCAGGGCATGCAGCTCGGGCAGGTGGTCGATCGGTCGGGCGGTGTGGGCATAGGGAAACCACAGCCGGTCGCGCAGGCCGAAGCCGGAATGGCAGTCCACCGCGATGGCCAGCGGCCGGCCGAACAGCTCGCGGGCGATGAAGTCGCACAGAGCCTGACTCTCCGTCTCCATCGGGGCGCCGGCCGGGCCGCGGTACCAGGGCAGCACCGGGCTCAGCCGGTGGCCCGACAGCAGAAAGGGGGCGGGCGCTTGCGCCTCGACCGGGGCGTTGCGCATCAGGTCCACCCCGCGCGGGTTGGCGCGGGTGCCGCTCAGCACACCCCCCGGGTTGACGACGGGCACGAACACCAGGCGCTGGCGGGTCAGCTGGTGCTGCAGCGACACATCCCAGGGCAGACGGGCCACCAGGTTGCGCAGGTAGGACAGCACGACCTCGGTGCCGATGCGCTCCAGCCCATGCACGCCGCCCACGTAGGCCACGGCCGGGCAGGCCGGGTCGGCATTGCCCAGCGTCAGCCCCCACAGCGGCAGCGTGTGCCCCTGGGCCTGGACCAGGCCCAGCGGGTGCAGTTCGGCGGCCGGCCCGGCCTGTTGGGCCAGGGTTTGCAGTTCGCGCAGGGAGGACAGGGGCAGGGGAGCGGCCATGGGCGGGATCCCTCCGCGGAAGGATCCGTCGATGCGGAAGGCGCCAGCCTAGGCAGGCTGTGTGTCACGGCCGTGTCATGCGCTCCCCCTACGGTGGCGCCTGTCGCTGTCATCGAAAGGCCACGCCATGAACCCGCCCCTGTTGCGTCGCACCGCGTGCTGGCTGTTCATCGGCGTGGCCTGGCTGGCCGGCCTGCGGGAGTGTCTGGCGCTTTGGCGCGCCCGCCGTGTCGGACGGCGGCTGGGCTGCTCCTGATGGGCTGAACGCCCTTCACCGGCCCGTCACCTCGGGCCCTGAGCATGGCCGGACTTCAACCACACAGGGAGTTCACCATGCCTTCACTGCACAAGCGCCTGTGGCCGTGGGCGGCCGCCGCCTTGCTGGTCACCGGTGGCGCGGGCCAGGCCAGCGAGCTGGTCGGCTTTGCCAGCCTGCCGGCCGACACCTTCTCGCCCGGTCCCACCTCGGGCCAGTTCGTCAACTCGGCCAACGGACGCACGCTGCCGCTGGTGAATCAGCAGCCGGTGCAGGGCTTCTCGGCCGTGCTGCCGGGACCGCGCCCGGGTACTTTCCGCGTCATGCCGGACAACGGCTTTGGCACCAAGGCCAATTCGCCGGATGCCGTGCTGCGGGTCTATGCCGTGGAGCCGGACTTCCGCCACTGGAACGGTCGCAGCGTGGCCGGCACGGGGGCCGTGCATCCAGTGGATGTGGACAGTGGTCGCCGCCTGCGCAGCTTCAGCGCGCGCAGCCACATCACGCTGTCCGACCCGCTGGGCCGCCTGGGCTTCACCGAGATCAACCAGCTGCAGGCCTATCCCTATGGCGGCAGCGGCCCCGGTCAGGCCGGCATTCCGGTGGACGCGCGCATCCGGGCCGGGCACTGGCTGACCGGCGCCGACCTGGACATCGAATCCATGCGGGTCGACCACCACGGCCATTACTGGTTCGGCGAGGAGTTCGGCCCCTTCCTGGTCAAGACCGACGCCAAGGGCCGTGTGCTGCGCCGTCAGGTGCCGATGGCCGGCGTGATGTCGCCCGACAACCCTCTGCTGGGCAGCGCCACGCCGACGCTGGGCAGCTCGCGCGGTTTCGAGGGCATGGCGATCAACCGGGCGGGGACGACCTTGTTCACGCTGCTGGAAGGCACGGTGACCGGGGACCCGGCGCGCACGCTGCGCATCAATGCCTTCGATGTGGACCGTGAGGCCTACACCGGCCAGCAGTGGTGCTATGCGCTGGAGCCGCAGGGCACCAACATCGGCGACATGACGGCGGTGAACGACCACCAGTTCCTGGTGATCGAGCGCAATGGCACCGAGGAGCCGCGCTTCAAGAAGATCTTCCTGATCGACCTGAACCAGCGCGATGGTCAGGGCTGCGTGGCCAAGCAGGAGGTGCTGGACCTGATGTCCATTCAGGATCCGCACGACCTGAATCAGGACGGGCAGA
>JAYSCA010000293.1:0-4108 GCA_041915165.1 Ideonella sp. | reverse complement strand
GCCTGCTGGTAGTCGCTCAGGCGGCTTTGGGCCGCTTCCAGCGTGGCGCGCACGTCCTTGGCCTGCTGATCAAAGAAGCTGCTGTACTGCTTGGCCGGCTGCACCTTCAGTTCAATGGCGGTGTCGATGTAGGCCTGCACAAAGGCGTTGGCCAGGACCGCGGCAAAGTTCGGGTCAGGCGCCTGGTAGCCCACGGTGATGACGTTGCTCTCTCGACTGGGTTTGACGTCCAAGCTCTTCTGGAACACGACGCTCAGCCAGTCTTCGACAGTGCCTTGCCCCTGTGTGGCCTCTTGCCATTGCGCCCGCACCTGGGGGTTTTGGTCCAGCTTCAAGTTCTGGATGACACGCCGAGCCACGCGGTCGCTGTTGAGGATGTCCACCTGGGTGGCCATGATGGTGGGGTTCATCATGCCGCCCAGGGCGATGCCGCTGACAGGATCGGGTTTCACGTCCACCACCACACTGGCAGCGGCGGTGTACTTCTTGGGCAGCAGCAAACTGACGACAACCGCCGTGAAGACCGTGATGAGGAAGACCGCGGCAGAAAGCTTCCACCGGGCGCGCAAGATGCTGATGAACTGGCTGAACGTCATGGCGCTGGAGGGCTGGGGTCAGAACAGGCTTTGCTGCACGTAGATCACGTCACCGTCCTGCAGCTTGACCTGCATGTCGGGCTCGAGGACGTCGATGCCGGTGGCGGTGCGGCGGTGGATACGGATGCCGCGTTCGGTGCCACGCAACGTCAGGCCACCGCCAGCGGCCAGGCCTTGCAGCAGGGTCATGCCACGCTCCAGACGCAGTTGGCCGGGGCGCTGCACTTCGCCGTAGATGTAGTAGACCGGCGCACGGTCCACATAGACCACGTCGTTGCCTTCCATCAGCAGGTCGTTGGGGCGTTCGGCGCTGTTGAAGATCTGGGGCAGATCCACCACCTGGCGGAAGGGTTTGCCTGCGCGGGTGCCCACCACGGTCACCAGGTCAGCCCCCAGCTGCGGGGTGAGGCCGCCGGCCATGGCCAGCACGTCGCTGAGGTGTGTCTGGCCGGTTTCCAGCACATAGCGGCCCGGGCGCTGCACCTGGCCCAGCACGCTGACCTGGCTGCCGCGGGCGGTTTCAAGCACCACGGTGACCTGCGGGTCTTTCACAAAGTCGCCCTTGCGCAAGCCTTGTGCGATGAGCCGTTCGGCTTCGGCCACGGTCAGGCCGCCCAGCTTGATGGCGCCCAGCAACGGGTAGGACGTGCTACCGCTGTCGGACAGACGGGTCTCGAGCGTGAGGTCCGGGTTTTGATAGACCAGGATCTTGATCAGATCGCCGCCACCCAAACGGTATTCAGGCACGGCCTCGGCCGGGGCCGCCCAAGCCGGGCTGAAGGTGGGCCACAGGGCCGCAAATGCCAGCATCAGGCCGGCCAACAGCGCGCGAAAACTCGACTTCATTTGAGGCCCAGGCCTTTCTTGAGGGTGGCGTCGTCCAGGCCGGCGGAAGCGGCGGGGCGCGCGGCTTCCGCCGACGCGGGCGCGGTGGGAGCAGCCGGAGCGGCGGGGGCGGTGGTGTCCCCAGCAGCAGGCGCGGAAGCGGCGAACGCCCCTTCGTAAGCCACCTTGGCCGCGGTGCGCAGGCGCCGCACCTCATCCTGCATGGCCTGGCGCTTGCGTTCGTTGGCAATAGCCGCCTGGATGGCGTTGCGTGCCTGGTCCAGCGTGACAGGCTCAGCCCGGCGGGAATCCACGTACAGGATGCGCGCCACGCCGCCTTCGGCCAGCATCACGCCTTGCCCCGGGGCCACTTTGGCCAACTGGGGCAGCATGGACAGCGGCAGCCCTTCGGCGGGCCGGGTGACATGGTTGAGCGCCACCCGCAACTGCTTCTCCTGCGCCCATTGCGCCACGGCCTCGGCCGACTTGCCGGCTTGCAGCAGGGCTTGCACTTCAGGGGCCTGATCAGGCGACAAGGCCAACTGCACTTCGGTCAGGTTGTAGACCTGACGCTGGCTGAACAGTTCGGGCTTGCTGTCGAAATAACTTTGCACGTCCTGGGGCGTGGCGGCGGGCAACTTGGCGACCAATTGATCCATGTAGGCGCGGGCGATGATGTCGCGCTTGGCCGCTTCGATGGCGGACACCACATTGGGATCACGGTCGAGCTTCTGGTCCAGGGCCTGCTGGAGGATCACTTCCTGGTCAATCAGGCGTTCCAGCACCTGGTGTGGCGCCGCGTTGCCGGCGGTAGCCGCCAACTGGGGGCTCTGCTGCAGCACGAAGTTGATCTGATGAACGGTGAGTTCTTTGTCGTTCACCTTGGCGGCCACCTGGGTGGCGCCGCCTTCCTTGCTGCCGCAACCGGCCAGCAGCACCGCCCCGGACAAGCCCAGAACGATGCACATGCGGGACAGAGGATGGCTTTGCTGCGTTTTCATTGGCATTTCCGAAGGATTTCTGCTCGGAAGACATCGCACAAGAACAGCATGAACCGTTCCAGCACGCTTCACGCACGTGTTGCACCCATCCTGAGCTTTCGGGATGCCCGAGCCAACTTCACTATATCGCCCAGAGCGGGTAAACCCGACGACGACTGCGTGACAGGGCACCTACAGATAAATGATTGCAACCAGAGGCGCTTTGGGCTAGTTGGCGGCCACATCTGCGCTTCTGCGCTTTGCCTTAAAGTCTGTCTCTCGGCATCACACCGCCTGGAGGTCCGTCAACGTGAGTCCGCCGCCTGCTCCGTCCCCTTGCCTGCGGGATGCACGCAACCAGCGCATGGGCACGGCCTCGCGCGTGGCGGCCGACCATGCCGAATCCGCGCTGGCGCGGATGATGGCCTACCAGGGCTCGCCGCTGCCGGACCTGGAAGCCGCGCAGGCGGCCGACCCGGCCTGGGGCCTGCCCCTGTTGATGCAGGCCGGCCACTGGCTGTGCCAGAACGAAGCCGCCCACCTGCCCCACGCCCTGGCCCTGCTGGACGCCGCCACGCCACTGTGCACCGGAGCGCCCGAGCGTGAGCAGGCCCACCTGACCGCGCTGCGGGCCGCCGCCGAGGGCCGCTGGCAGCAGGCCTGCCGGCTGTGGGACGAACTGCTGCTGGAGCACCCGCGCGATGCGCTGGCCCTGCTGTGGGCCCACCACTGGGACCTGTGCCTGGGCGACACGGCCAGCCTGCGCCTGCGCCCGGCGCGCAGCCTGCCCGAATGGGACGAGAGCGACCCGCTGTTCCCGCAGGTGCTGGGCTTGTATGCCTTTGGGCTGGAGGAGAACAACCTCTACCCGCAGGCCGAGGACGTGGGCCGACGCGCGGTGGCGGCCGGCCCCAGTGCACCCTGGGCGGTGCATGCGGTGGCGCATGCGCTGGACATGCAGGGCCGCTTTGAAGACGGCACGGCCTGGCTGCGCCAGCACCAGCCGCGCTGGGCCGAGGACAATGCCTTTGCCGCCCACCTGTGGTGGCACATGGCGCTGTTCCGCCTGGAGGCCTTGGACCTGCCGGGCGTGCACCGGCTGATGGACGCCCACCTCTCCGGGGCGGCCACGCCCACGCAGTCCCAGCGGCTGGATGCGGCGGGCCTGCTGTGGCGCATGCACCTGCTGGGCGAGGATGTCGGCGCCCGCTTTGTCGAGCTGCTGCGGGAAGCCCCGCCGGACCTGAGCGAGGCCGGCCACTGGGCCTTCAACGACGTGCACCTGATGCTGGCTTTTCTGGGCGCTGGCGAGCTGGTGCAGGCCGAGAGCTGGCTGGCACGTTGCGCGGCCCGGGCCATGCAGCCCGAGGAGGTGCGCCGCAGCAACCACGCGGTGGCGCGCGAGGTGGGCCTGCCGGTGATGCGCGGTCTGCTGGCCCTGGCCCGCGGCGAAGCCGAACAGGCCGTGGCCACGCTGCAGGCGGTGCGACCGCTGACCCGCCGGCTGGGCGGCAGCCATGTGCAGCGCGACTTGATCGACCAGAGCCTGATGGCCGCGGCGGCCCAGGCCACCCACGCGCCGGTGGGCCGGGCGCTGCTCAATGAACGGCTGATGGCCAAGCCCGCCACGCCGTTGACCCGGCGCTGGGCCGAGCGGCTGCGGCTGAGCCTGTCCTGAGCGCGGTCAGTGGCGCGGTAGGCGCGCCG
>JAYSCA010000292.1:0-4118 GCA_041915165.1 Ideonella sp. | reverse complement strand
CAGCGTCTGCAGCAGGGGCACCAGGACACGCTGGCCGGCATCGGCCTCACCGCCATAGCGGGGGCCGGCGTCGTGGAGCAGCAGATGGTGGGCGGTCCGGATCAGCACCGCGCTGCCCTGCCCCACATCGGCCGCCAGCAGTTCGAACCGCCCTGGAGCGGGCCGCGGCGGCGTCTGGAGCAGCAGCGGCAGGATCAGTGGCACCGCCAGCAGCCGGACCGCCATCGGCAGGCGCGCCACGGCCAGCCCACCGCCCAGCAGGGCCAGACCGGCCACCCCGGGCCCAGCGGCGGGCACCGTCCAGGTCGCCCCGGGCAGTGACGACAACCACACCAGGGCGCCATGCAAAGGCACCAGGGCCAGGCCAGCCAACCCCCACAGCGGCGGCCACAGCACACCCAGCAAGGCCAGCGGCGTGATGACCCAGGTCACCCAGGGCACCGCCAGCAGGTTGGCCGGCAGGCTCACCAACGACAGCTGGCCAAACAGCAGCAGGGTCAGCGGGGCCAGCCCCAACGTGACGGCCCATTGGGTGCGCCAGGCGGCGGCCAGGGGCTGCCACCAGCGCCCCGGAGCGGCCGGAAGGCCCAAGGGATCCGCCTGCATCATCAGCAGCGCCACCGCCAGAAAGGACAGCCAGAAGCCCGGCTGCAACAGGGCCCAGGGGTCCCAGGCCACCGTGCCCGCCGCCGCCGCCGCGCACACGGCCCAGCCCGGCCAGGGCAGGCCCACGCTGCGCAGCAGCACCATCGTCCCCAGCATCCAGACCGTGCGCTGCGCGGGCACGCCCCAGCCGGACAACAAGGCATACAGCGTGGCCAGCAGCAGGCCACCCCAGCGCCCCGCCTGGGGCGCAGGCACCGCCAGGGCCCAGCTGGGCCGCAGCCGCCACAGGCGCGCCACCAGGGCCATGGCCAGCGCGGCGAACATCGTGATGTGGCTGCCGCTGATGCTGACCAGGTGGGCGATGCCGGTGCGGCGGTAGAGCGTCCAGTCCGTGTCATCGATGGCGGCCTGGTCGCCCACCGCCAGGGCGGCCAGCAGCCCGGCCGCGCGCGCATCGGGGCTGGCCAGCAGAATGCGGTCGCGCCAGGCCTGGCGGGCATGGTCCAGCCATTCCAGCGGCCGCCAGGGGCGCGGCCCCGCCAGACGCACCGCCTGCCCCGGCAGCGCGGCGCGCACGCGGCCGGTCGCGCCAATGTCCTGCTCGAACAGCCACAGCTCCGCGTCGAACCCACCGGGGTTGGCCTGCCCGTGCGGCCGGCGCAGGCGCACCGGCAGGCGCCAGGCCTCCCCGGCGCGCGGCAGCGTGTGGGTCTGGCCCTGCGGGTCGGATTCGCCCGGGGTCTGCGCCGTCGTCCAGACCAGCCGCACCCGGGCCCGGAAGGCCAGGGGCCGGTCCGGCCGCGCCAGACCGCGGGCCTGGGCCGCCGCCGCCAGGGTCCAGGCCCGCTCGGTCTCGAACACGAACACCTGCCCCTGCGGACTCAGCTGCGGCAGGCCGCGCACGCGCCCCTCCAGCAGCAGGTCTTCCTCCTCCAGCGCGGCGGGCAGGCGTTGCGACAGCCGCTCGGCCGCCCGCCAGTCGGTGCTGCCGGCCCCGGCCATCAGCAAGGCCAGCGCCCAGACCGCGGCACCCCGCCGCTGGCCCCGCCAGTGCCAGGCCAGCAGCGCCAACCCGGCGGCCATGCCCAGCAAGACGGCATCCACCCCCGTGGGCCAGACGGCCGGCTGGAGCAGCTGCAGCGCCGCGCCGGACACCCAGGCCAGCACGCTCAGCGCCCAAACCCCGCCCACCCCTGACAGCATGCGGCGCAGTGTAGGATCGGCGCCGTTTCCACCCCTCATTCCTTCGGAGTACGTTGACATGTCCGTCGCTGCGCGCCTGCAGGCCCTGGGTATCGAGCTGCCGCCCCTGGCCGTTCCTGCCGCTGCCTACGTTCCCTTTGTCCAGACCGGTCACCAGGTCTTCATCTCGGGCCACATCGCCAAGCGGGATGGCAAGGTCTGGATCGGCCAGTTGGGCGCCACCATGGGCACCGAAGAAGGCCAGCAGGCCGCCCGCGCCATCGCCATCGACCTGCTGGGCACGCTGCAAGCCGCCGCCGGCGACCTGGAACGCGTGGCCCGCATCGTCAAGGTGGTGAGCCTGGTCAACTCCGCCCCCACCTACACCGAGCAGCACCTGGTGACCAACGGCTGCTCCGAACTGCTGGTCGAGGTGTTCGGCGCGGACATCGGCTCGCATGCGCGCAGCGCCTTCGGCGTGGCCCAGCTGCCCATGGGCGCCTGTGTCGAGATCGAATTGGTGGCCGAACTCAAGCCATGAGCCTGCTCACCCGCGTGACGGGTTCGCCCCGCCTGCTGCTGGCCGGCGTGGCGCTGGCCAGCCTGGCCAGTGTGGCCGGGGCCTTGATCGGGCAGTACCGCTTCGACATGCTGCCCTGCCCCTGGTGCACCTTCCAGCGGCTGATCTACCTGTTGCTGGCCGGGGTGGCCGCCGTGGGGGCCCTGTGGCCGGCTGCGCGGCGCGGCTTGGCCGGGCTGGGCCTGTTGTTGTGCCTGGGCGGTGTGGGTGTGGCCTTGTGGCAGCACTTCGTGGCCGCCGCCAGCGCCAGCTGCGCCCTGACCCTGGCCGACCGCATCATGCAGGCGCTGGGCCTGTACGACCTGGCCCCTGATCTGTTTGCGCCGCAAGCCTCCTGTGCCGACGCGGCTGTCGATCTGCTGGGCGTGCCTTTCGCCCTGTGGAGCATGGCCTTGTTCGCGCTCTGCGGCGTGGCCTGCGCGCTGGCCGCCCGCCGCGGCCGCTGAGAACCCGGCCTCACTGACCCCGGTCAAGACAGTTTCCTGCGGGCCTGGCGATGATGCCGGCTTGCCATTGCAGCGGGCCGCGCCCGCAGGACTGTCCCCATGACCGAGCCGACCACCCCGCCCGTTCCCACCTCCGATGTCCTGATCGTGGGCGCCGGGCCCGCCGGCTTGGCGCTGGCCTGTGCCCTGGCGGACGCCGGCCTGCGCTGCCAGGTGCTGGAACAGGCCCCGCTCGCCGCGCTGGAAGCGCCGGTCGAAGACGGCCGGGACATCGCCCTGACCCACCGGGCCCGCCGCATCCTGACCCGGCTGGGCCTGTGGGAGCGCCTGCCCGCCGACGAAATCGCCCCGCTGAAGGCCGCCCAGGTCACCAACGGCGACTCGCCGTTGGTGCTGCCCTTCAGCGGCCGGGCCGATGGCCACGCGCAGCTCGGCTGGCTGGTGCCCAACCACCGCATTCGCCAAGCCTGTTATGCCGGGGCGGTGGCGCGCCCGGCGGGGATCACGCTGACCGGCGACGCCCAGGTCACGGCCCTGTCCCACGACACCCAGGGCGCCCAGGTCACGCTGGCCGATGGCCGTGTGCTGCGCGCACCGCTGGTGGTGGCGGCGGACAGCCGCTTTTCCACGCTGCGGCGCCTGGCGGGCATCGGCGCGCGCATGCTGGATTTCGGTCGCACCGCCATCGTCTGCCGCATGCAGCACAGCCTGCCGCATGACGGCACCGCGCACGAGTGTTTTCTGCACGGCCACACGCTGGCGATGCTGCCGATGGCCGGGCAACAGTCCTCGGCCGTCTGGACCGTCACCAGCGACGGCGCGGCCGAGTTGATGGCGCTGCCCGAAGCCGACTTCGCCGCCCGGGTGGACGAGGCCTTCGGCCACCGTCTGGGCGCGCTGAGCACGGCCGGCGAGCGCCACAGCTACCCGCTGGTCGCGGTCTATGCCGAGCGCTTCTTCGCGCCGCGCTTCGTGCTGGTGGGCGATGCGGCCGTGGGCATGCACCCGGTCACCGCGCATGGCTACAACTTCGGCCTCTACGGGGTCGAGGTGCTGGCCCGCGAACTGGCCCAGGTCCATGCCGAGGGGCGGGATCTGGGCGACACAGCGCCCCTGGCCCGCTACGCGGAGGAACACCGCCGTGTGACGCTGCCGATCTACCTGGGCACCAACGTGGTGGTGAAGCTGTTCACCAACGACAGCCGGCCGGCCAAGCTGGCCCGCGAGGCCATCGTCCGCGCTACCAACTGGCTGCCCCCGGTGCAACGGGCCATCACCCGCCAGCTCACCGGCGACACCACGCA
>JAYSCA010000291.1:0-4162 GCA_041915165.1 Ideonella sp. | reverse complement strand
CCCCGCACAGCCTGACGCTGACGATGGTCGGCTCCGCCCTGCTGTGGGTGGGCTGGTTCGGCTTCAACGCCGGCTCGGCTCTGGAAGCCAACGGCTTTGCCGCCCTGGCCTTCATCAACACCTTCGCTGCCACCGCCGCCGCCGTGCTGGCCTGGTCGCTGGGTGAAGCGCTGCACAAGGGCAAGGCCTCGATGCTGGGCGCCGCCTCCGGTGCTGTCGCCGGCCTGGTGGCCATCACCCCGGCCGCCGGCAACGTCGGTGTGGGGGGCGCGCTGATCATCGGCCTGCTGGCGGGCTTCGTCTGCCTGTGGGGCGTGACCGGCCTGAAGAAGCTGCTGGGCGCCGACGACTCGCTGGACGTGTTCGGCGTGCACGGCGTGGGCGGTATCCTGGGTGCCCTGCTGACCGGCGTGTTCAACTCGCCGGCCCTGGGCGGTCCGAGCGCCGTCGGCGACTGGGTCACGGCCACCACCGTCACCCCGGATGCCTACAGCATCGCGGCCCAGGTCTGGATCCAGGCCAAGGCCGTGCTGATCACCATCGTGTGGTCGGGTGTGGTCTCGGTGATCGCTTACAAGATCGTCGACCTGGTCATCGGCCTGCGCGTGCCCGAAGAGGAAGAACGCGAAGGTCTGGACATCACCTCGCACGGCGAATCCGCCTACAGCAAGTGATGCCCTGGGTGGCGCCTCAGGCGCCACCTTCCGACAGAATCGGAGCGAGTTGGGGACTGCCTTCGGGCAGTCCTTTTTTTTCGCCCGCCTCAGGCCCTCTTGCAAAACCGGCGGCCGGCCCGATCTGACAGAATTCCGTCTCCACTTTGCCTGCCGCACCATGGTTCCCCACCTCGTCACCGCGCTGACCGGCCCCATCAACGAGCTTGAACAGCGGATCCTGGAATCCATGCCGGCCATCGAGCGCTGGTTCCGGCTGGAGTGGATGGAACACACGCCGCCCTTCTACACCTCGGTGGACATCCGCAACGCGGGCTACAAGCTGGCGCCGGTGGACACCAACCTCTTCCCCGGCGGCTTCAACAACCTCACCCCGGAGATGTTGCCGCTGGCGGTGCAGGCGGCCATGGCCGCCATCGAGAAGATCTGCCCCGAGGCCAAGAACCTGCTGCTGATCCCCGAAAAGCACACCCGCAACATGTTCTACCTGATGAACGTGCAGCGGCTGATGCAGATCTTCAGCCAGGCCGGCCTGAACGTGCGCCTGGGCACGCTGGACGACGCCATCACCGAGCCGACTGCGCTGCAACTGCCCGACGGCAGCGAACTGGTGCTGGAACCGCTGCTGCGCACGCCGCGCCGGCTGGGCCTGAAGGACTTCGACCCCTGCACCATCCTGCTCAACAACGACCTCTCGGCCGGCATCCCGGACGTGCTGAAGAACCTGCACGAGCAGTACCTGCTGCCACCGTTGCACGCCGGCTGGGCGGTGCGGCGCAAGAGCCACCACTTCCAGAGCTACGAGGAAGTGGCCAAGAAGTTCGCCAAGCTGCTGGGCATGGACCCCTGGCTGATCAACCCGATGTTCAGCCACTGCGGTGAGGTGGACTGGCAGGACGGCGCCGGTCTGGACCAGGTGCAGACCCAGGTGGATGCGCTGCTGACCAAGATCCGGCGCAAGCACAAGGAATACGGCATCAATGAGAAGCCCTTTGTCGTCGTCAAGGCCGACAACGGCACCTACGGCATGGGCATCATGACCGTGCGCGACGCCAAAGAGCTGGAAGACGTCAGCCGCCGCACCCGCAACAAGATGGGGGTGGTGAAGGACGGTCAGGCGGTCTCCGAGCTGATCATCCAGGAAGGCGTGCCGACCTACGAACGCATCAACGAGGCGGTGGCCGAGCCGGTGGTCTACATGATCGACCGCTACGTGGTGGGCGGCTTCTACCGCATCCATGCCGACCGCGGCATCGACGAGAACCTGAACGCCCCCGGCGCGAGCTTCGTGCCGCTGGCCTTCTCGGAGAGCCACCACCTGCCCAAGCCGGGCATGCGGCCGGGGGCCAGTGCGCCCAACCGCTTCTACATGTATGGCGTGATCGGCCGGCTGGCCATGCTGGCGGCCTCCTACGAACTGGAAGCCACCGATCCGGACGCCGAAGTCTACGAGTGAGCGCGGGGGCTCACGTTGGAACCGCGAGGCGCACAATAGAGGTTTGCCCCAGCGAGTCCTGCCTTTGAGTTCTCACGCCCCAGCCCCCCGCTCCCCGGCCGCCCTGGCCACGCTGACGCTGGCCGCGCTGGGCGTGGTCTATGGCGACATTGGCACCAGCCCGCTCTACGCGCTGAAGGAGGTCTTCCATGCCGGCCACGTGCCGGCCTCGGACGAGAACATCCTGGGCGTGCTCAGCCTCATCTTCTGGACGATGACGATCATCGTCTCGCTGAAGTACGTGCTGCTGATCCTGCGGGCCGACAACAACGGCGAAGGTGGACTGATCGCGATGCTGGCCCTGGCCACCACCGCGGTGAAGGATCGGCCGCTGCTGCGCCGCATCCTGATGGTGGTCGGTCTCTTCGGCACGGCCATCTTCTATGGGGATGGCGTGATCACCCCGGCGGTGTCGGTGCTCTCCGCCGTCGAGGGCCTGGAGGTGGCGGCCCCCGCGCTGCACAGCCTGGTGATCCCCATCACGCTGGTGGTGCTGACCGGCCTGTTCGCGGTGCAGCGCTTCGGCACCGGCGGCATTGGCAAGTTCTTCGGCCCCATCACCCTGGTCTGGTTCTTCGCGCTGATCGCGCTGGGCCTGCCGCACATCGTCGAGAACCCGGCCGTGCTGGTGGCGCTCAACCCGCTCTACGCCATCGGCTTCTTCGTCCAGCAGCCGCTGGTGGCCTTCATCGCGCTGGGCGCCGTGGTGCTGTGCGTCACCGGCGGCGAGGCGCTGTATGCCGACATGGGCCACTTCGGCCGCCTGCCCATCCGCATCGCCTGGTACGCACTGGTGATGCCGGCCCTGGTGGTCAACTACTTCGGCCAGGGCGCCGTGCTGCTGGGCAACCCGGAAGCCATCGACAACCCCTTCTTCCTGATGGCCCCGCACTGGGCCCGGCTGCCGCTGGTGTTTCTGTCCACCGCGGCCACGGTGATCGCCTCGCAGGCCCTGATCTCGGCCGCCTTCTCGGTGACCAAGCAGGCCATCCAGCTGGGCATCCTGCCGCGCATGACGATCCGTCACACCTCCGTCAAGGACACCGGGCAGATCTACGTGCCCTTCATCAACTGGGGCCTGTACGCCTTCATCGTGCTGGCGGTGGCGCTGTTCAAGACCTCGTCCAACCTGGCCTCGGCCTACGGCATCGCCGTCACGCTGGACATGACCATCACCACGGTGATGACCTTCTACGTGATCCGCTACGGCTGGCGCTACCCGCTGGCGCTGTGCCTGCTGGCCACCGGCTTCTTCTTCACGATCGACATCACCTTCTTCCTGTCGAACCTGCTCAAGCTGATCGCCGGCGGCTGGTTCCCGCTGGTCATCGGCACCGGCATGTTCATGCTGATGCTGACCTGGAAGCAGGGCCGGCAGATCATGCGCGAGCGGGTGCGCAACGACGCGGTCAAGCTCGAGGGCTTCCTGGACGCCGTGTTCCTGAACCCGCCGGTGCGGGTGCCCGGCACCGCCGTCTTCCTGGTGTCCGAAGAAGACCTGGTGCCCAACGCGCTGATGCACAACCTCAAGCACAACAAGGTGCTGCACGAGCACAACCTGTTCGTGACCGTGCGCCACCACGAGGTGCCCTGGATCGGCTTCGACAAGCGGGTGAGCATGCGTTCGCTGGGCCATGACTGCTGGCAGGTCAGTGTCAACTTCGGCTTCAAGAACGACCCGGACCTGCCCGAAGCCATCAAACAGCTCAAGGGCCGCGGCGTCCCCCTGGACGACATGGACACCAGCTACTTCCTCTCGCGCGAGACGGTGATCCCGACCCGCGGCGACGGCATGGCCATGTGGCGCGAGAAGCTGTTCGCCAGCATGCACCGCAACGCCACCGACATGGCCGACTTCTTGAACCTGCCCACCAACCGCATCGTCGAGCTGGGCGCCAAGGTCGAAATCTGACCGCCCCTCCCCATGCGCAGTTTCTGGAAAGACGTTTCGGTGTCGGCCGTGGTGGCCGCCAATGTCCCGGATCTGGTGTGC
>JAYSCA010000290.1:0-4186 GCA_041915165.1 Ideonella sp. | reverse complement strand
GCCGAGGGCAGGTCGTCGCCGTACCACTTCAGGTAGAAGCGCTTCCAGCCGGTGCGGAAGAAGGAGTTGAAGCCGATGTCGGTGTAGCCCTCGGCGGCCTTGATGAAGCCCTCGTCGTTCAGGCGCAGGGCTTCGGTGCGGATCTCTTCCCAGTGTTCCTGCAGCGGCTTCAGCTCGGGGAAGTCCTTGGCATCCAGGAAGGGCTTGGCCGGCACCTTGGAGCCCAGGTACAGCAGCGCGTTGACCGGGGCCAGCAGCACGGTGAAGTCCGTCAGGGCCCGCACCAAGCCGAAGCGCACCTTGCCGCGCAGGTGGGCGTAGAGCGCCGAGACGATGAAGATCGCCAGAACCCAATAGCGCAGCGGGGGCATCCAAGCTTCCATGACCGACGTTTCCGAGCGTAAAAGCGGCATCTTAAACGGCCGCCCATGGGCCCAGTCTGCGTCAGGACAAGGCTAGCGCGCTTCCCAGGCCAGCACCGCCACCTCGGGGCCCAGGGCCTCCACCACCAGCAGACCGGGGCCGCGCACCGGGTGGCTGTCGCCGGGGCCCAGGAAGTGGTCCTGCGCATCGTCGGTCTCGGTCAGCCACACCCGCCCGGCCTGGACCTGCAGCCGGCTGCCGGCCGCGCCGGTGCGGCTGTGAACCTCGCCGGGCGCCAGGGCCAGCGTGGGCGGGGCCAGGTGGGCCGGCAGGGCGGGCGCCGACGCGCGGACGGCGCGGGGCAGGCTGCGGTCTTGCCGCAGGGCGGAAGGCGGGGGGAAGGGCAGCGTGTTCATGGCCTCTACCGTAGGGCGCCCGGCCGGTCCGGCCCAGCCACAGGTGGCCGCGACCCTGGGCACCACACCGGGGCCAGTGGCGCGGCTGTGCTGGTCCGTCTCGGGGGCATCTGTACTGGTTGGGCCAGGGGTGACCCATACAGAATGGGGCCATGAACACCGCCGCCGACACCCTGTACCTGCAGATCGCCGAATCGCTGGCCGGGCCGATCCGGGCCGGCACGCTGGCCCGCGGCGAGCGCATTCCCTCGGTGCGCGAGCTGGCCCGCGCCCGCGGGGTTTCGCTGGCCACGGTGGTGCAGGCCTACCGCACGCTGGAGGACGCCCGGCTGATCGAGGCCCGGGCGCGCTCCGGCTACTTCGTGGCGGCCCGGCCGCGCCGGCTGCCGGAGCCCGAGCCCTCGCGCCCGCCCGAGGCCTCGCTGTCCGTGGATGTCAGCTCCATGTCGCAGCAAGTGATGCAGCTCGCGTCGGATCCGAGCTATCTGTCCTTTGGCGCGGCCTGTCCCTCGGCCGATCTGTTCGACCAGGAGCGGGTGCGACGGGCGGTCAGCCGGGCCACCCAGCGGCACCGGGCCACGCTGTGCCAGTACCCGCTCGGCCAGGGCGACGAGGAACTGCGCCGCGCCATCGCCCGCCACACGCTGCGCATGGGCTGCGGCTACGAGGCGCGCGACATCGTGGTCACCAACAGCTGCCTGGAGTCGATCAGCCTGTGCCTGCGGGCGGTGACGCGCCCGGGCGACGTGGTGGCGCTGGAATCCCCGACCTATTTCGGCTTTCTGGAGATCCTGGAGGCCCTGCACCTGCGCGCGCTGGAGATCCCCACCCACCCGCGCACCGGCCTGTCGCTGGATGCGCTGCAACTGGCCTTTGACACCCAGCCGGTCAAGGCCGTGCTGGTGGTGCCCACGCTGAGCAACCCGCTGGGCGCCTGCATGCCGCTGCCGGAGCGGCGCCGGCTGGCCCAGATGACGGCCGCGCGTGGCATCCCGCTGATCGAGGATGTGCTGTGCAACGACCTGGTCGAGCAGGAGGACAAGCGTCGGGCGGTGGCCTCCTTCGACCCCAGCGGGCAGGTGATGCTGTGCGGCTCGTTCAGCAAGACCATCGCCCCCGGCCTGCGCATGGGCTGGGTGGCGCCGGGCCGCTGGCTGGACAAGCTGGCCCGCTTGAAGGCCACCACCGGCGGCGGACAGACGGTGATGCTGCAGCGGGCCATGGCCGATCTGCTGACCCAGCCGGGCATTGAAGCCAGCTACCGCGCGCTGCGCAGCACCATCGCCGCCCGGGTCGACGAGGCGCGTGACCTGATCGCCCGCCACTTCCCCAAGGGCAGCCGGGTGACCGACCCGCCCGGCGGCTACATCCTGTGGGTGGAGCTGCCCGAAGGCGTGGACTCGATGGCGCTTTACCAGGCCAGCCTGGCCGAGCGCATCTGCATCGCGCCGGGCACCATGTTCAGCGCCACCGACCGTTTCCGCCACTGCATCCGGCTGGGCGTGGCCAGCCGCTGGGACGACACGCAGCGCGCGGGCCTGAAACGGGTCGGCGCACTGGCCTGTGAGCTGGCCCGCGCGGCCGCTACCATCGCGCCATGCACACGCTGACCCCGACGACCACCTTCTGTGGCGCGCTGCGCCGTCGCCAGTGGCTGCTGGGCGCCCTGGGCGCCTGGGCGGGGCTGGCCTGGGGCGCGCCCGAGGCTGCCTCCATTCCGACGGAGCCGGCCATGGTGGGCACATCGTTGCCCGCGCGGATGGTGCTGGACGCCAATGCCCGCGCGGTCCACCTGGACGCCGGGGTGCAGGCGCTCGTTTTCACGGCCGACAAGCAGGCCAGTGCCTGGGTCAACCCGGTGCTGGCCGAGTGGGGTGCGGCAGCCCTGATGCAGCACCGGGTCATCGCGCTGGCCGACATCAGCGCCATGCCGGCGCTGATCACCCGTATGTTCGCCCTGCCCAAGCTGCGCGAGCTGCCGTTCTCCCTCGGGCTGGTGCAGGACGCGGCCGAGGCCGCCGACCTGCCACGGCAAACCGGGCAGGCCACGCTGATCCAGCTGAAGGCGCTGGAGGTGACGGACATCCGCTTCCTGCCGGATGCGGCCGCGCTGCAGGCGGCGCTGCAGGCGCTGCCGCTGGCCGCCCAGCCCTGAGGCTGGCGCGGTTCAGACCCCGCCGCCCAGCGCCTGGTACAGCGTCACCTGGTTCTGCAGGCGGGACAGCTGGTTCTCGGCCAGCGCCACCTCGGCGGTGCGGCGGCTCTCCTGCGCGTCCAGCCAGTCCTTGAGCGCCACCGCGCCGTGGCGGTAGCGCACCTCGGTCATGGCCTCGACCTGACGGGCCGCGGCCAGCGAGCCGGCCAGCCACTCGCCCTGGCGGGCCAGCGCGTCGCGGTTGCTCAGGGCGTTCTGCACATCGGCCAGGGCGCTGTAGAGGGTCTGGCGGTAGCCGATGACCGCGCTTTCATAGGCCGCCTGGTTCCTGGCGTTGCTCAGGTGCATTTCGCGCACCCGCAGGAAGGGCAGGGTCAGGCCCGCGCCCAGCGTGCCCACCGGGTTGGACAGCAGGCTGCCCAGCGCATTGCTGCTGCTGCCCAGGGTGCCCGTCAGGCTCAGCGTGGGGTAATAGGCGGCGGCCGCGGCGTCGTGGCTGGCCAAGGTTTCGCGCAGGCGCAGTTCGGCTGCGCGCAGGTCGGGGCGGCGGCCCAGCACCTCGGCCGGCACGCCGGCGGCCACGGCGGGCAGGGGCCGCTCCGGCAGGGTCTGCGGCTCCTGCGGCAGCAGGCCGGCCAGGGCTGCGGCGCTGGGCGCGTGGTCGAACAGGAGCACCAGCGCATGGCGGGCTTGTGAGCGCTGCTCCGCCAGGGCCGACAGGCTGGCCTGCTGGCTCAGCACGGTCTGCTCGGCTTGCTGCAGGTCCAGGCCCGAGACGGCACCGGCTTCGTACTGGGCCTTCACCAGCTCGCGCGTGCGCTGCGCATAGTCCAGGCTGGCCTGGGCGCTGGCCACGCGCTGGTTCAGGTAGGCCAGCTGCCAGTAGTCCTCGGCCACGGTGCCGGCCAGGCTCAGGGCGGTGGCCTGGCGGTCCTGCTCGGTGGCCTGGGCCTCCCATTCGGCGGCGTCGCTCAGCGCGGCCAGGCGCTGCCACAGATCCACCTCCCAGCTCACGCCGGCGCTGACGCTGTGGGTCTGGTTGCGGGCGCCAGCGTGGTTGATGGTGCGTTGCGAGCTGCTGCTCAGGCTGGCGTTGGGCACCGGCCAGCGGTCGTTGTCGGCCAGGCCGGCGGCCAGCTGCGCCTGCTTCACGGACAGGGCGGCCACGGCCATGTCGGCGTTGCGCCGCAGGGCCTCGTCCACCAGGGTGGTCAGGGTCGGGTCGTCGAAGCGGGTCCACCAGCGGTCGGTG
>JAYSCA010000289.1:0-4187 GCA_041915165.1 Ideonella sp. | reverse complement strand
GGGCGCGGTCAGCAGGTGGCGCGGCGGGCGCACGCGGTTCAGGCTGGCGATCTGCTGGAACACGGCCTCGGCGTCGGCGGTGATGCCGGGGTCGGCCGTCAGGTAGCCGATGTCGGTGTAGAGCCGGGCGGTGCGCGGGTTGTAGTTGCCGGTGGACAGGTGCGCATAGCGGCGCAGCTTGGGCCCCATCTTGCCGCCGCCCTCGCGCCGGGTCACCAGCAGCAGCTTGGCGTGGGTCTTCAGGCCGACGATGCCGTACACCACCTGCGCCCCGACGGCCTCCAGCCGCTCGGCCCAGTTGATGTTGGCCTCTTCATCAAAGCGGGCCTTGAGCTCCACCACCGCCATCACTTCCTTGCCACGGCGGGCCGCCTCGATCAGCAGGTCCATCAGCACGGACTTGGCGCCGGTGCGGTAGATGGTCTGACGGATCGCCAGCACGTCCGGGTCCTCCACCGCCTGACGCAGGAACTCGACCACCGGGTCGAAGCTCTGGAACGGGTGGTGCAGCAGCACGTCGCGCCCGCGCAGGATGTCGAACACGTTGTGGCCGCGCGGCAGCTGGTCTTCGGGCCAGCTGGGCTCGTAGGGTGGAAAGGTCAGCGCGAGACCCTCCACCGGGCTGACGCGGTCGATCAGCTGGGTCAGGCGGGCCAGGTTGACCGGGCCGTCCACGCGGTAGAGGGCAGCGGCCGGCAGGTCGAACTGCTCCAGCAGCAGCGACCACAGCTCTTCCGGGCAGCTGGCGACCACCTCCAGCCGAATGGCCTTGCCGAACTGGCGCGTGGTCAGCCCGCGGCGCAGGGCCTGGCGCAGGTTGGTGATGTCTTCCTCGTCCACCTCCAGATCGGAGTCGCGGGTGACGCGGAACTGCGAGAAGGCCTCCACCGTGCGGCCGGGGAACAGCTCCTGCAGGTGGGCGCGGATGACGCTGGACAGCAGCACGAAGCCCTGCTGACCCGGCTCACAGACCTCGTCGGGCAGGCGCATCACGCGCGGCAGCACGCGCGGCACCTTGACGATGGCCACCGTGCTCTCGCGGCCGAACACATCGCGTCCGCCCAGGCGGACGATGAAGTTCAGCGACTTGTTGGGCACCTGCGGGAACGGATGCGCCGGGTCCAGCCCGACGGGCATCAGCAGCGGCCGCACCTCGCGCTCGAAGAAGCGCGCCACCCAGGCCTTCTGGGCCGGCGTGCGCTCGGCGTGGTTGATGATCTCGATGCCCAGGCGACGCAAGGCCGGCATGACCTCGGTGTTGAACATGCGGTACTGCTCGTCCAGCAGCGCATGGGCCCGCGCCGCGGTGGCGGCCATGTCCTTCCAGGCGGCCTCGCTGTCGGCGGCCCGGGCGGCGTCCAGCGCGTCGGCAAAGCGCACCTCGAAGAACTCGTCCATGTTGGACGCGACGATGGTGATGTAGCGCAGCCGCTCCAACAGCGGCACATCGGCGCGCCGGGCCTGGGCCAGCACACGGCGGTTGAACGCCAGGATGGCCAGTTCGCGGTTGAGCAGCGGCGGCATCGCGACGGCGGCCGTCTGGGGCTCGGGGACTTCTGTCATGCGCCCAGTCTATGAAAATTTCGTGACAGGACCGTGACCCGAGGGGCTGAGGGCGTGGCCGCAGCCCCTGCCGGATCCCTCGGTCAAGGGATCAGAGCCGGCGCGCGGCCACCGGCACGGGCAGCGGTGTGGGCCCCTCGTCGGGCAGCTCGGCACGCCCCGGCAGCGGGGCCGCCGCGCCATAGGGCCGCGCCAGGTCGGACCAGTCCAGCAGGGCCAGGCGACCGTCAAGGTGCTCGACCAGGGCCGTCAGGCTCTCCACCCAGTCGCCATCGTTGGCGTACAGCAGGCCGTCGATCTCACGCAGCTCGGCATGGTGAATGTGGCCGCAGACCACGCCCTGCACCTCGCGCTTGCGGGCCTCGCGGGCCACCGCGGCCTCGTAGTCGCCGATGAAGCTGACCGCCCGTTTGACCTTGAGCTTGAGGTACTTGGACAGGCTCCAGTACGGCAGTCCCAGGCGACCGCGCAAGCGGTTCAGCCAGGCATTGAGCTTGAGCGTGAACTCGTAGGCCCAGTCGCCCACGTAGGCCAGCCACTTGGCGCACTGGATCACGCCGTCGAACAGGTCGCCGTGGGTGATCCACAGGCGCTTGCCGTCGGCCGTGGTGTGCACCCAGTCGTGCGCCACCTCCACGCCGCCAAAGCTGTGCTCCAGGTACTTGCGGGCGAACTCGTCGTGGTTGCCCGGCACGTAGATCACCCGCGTGCCCTTGCGCACCTTGCGCAGGATCTTCTGCACCACGTCGTTGTGGGCCTGCGGCCAGTACCAGCTGCGGCGCAGCTGCCAGCCGTCGATGATGTCGCCCACCAGGTAGAGCGTGTCGCTCTCGGTGCGCTTGAGGAAGTCCAGCAGCGCCTCGGCCTGGCAGCCGGGCGTGCCCAGGTGGACGTCCGAGATCCAGATCGCCCGGTAGCGCTGGGGTTCGGGATCGACATCGGCCGTTCCGGCGGGCGGGAGGGGCGAGGCGTTGGGCTGCATGAGTCCTCATGCTGCAGCCCGGCAGTGACCCCCCGGTGACGGCCGGATGACGACCGGATGACGTCGCCCCTGGCCCACCGGGCCTGGGCGCGGGCCTCAGTGCGTCGGGCCACCGCGCTCACGGCTCAGGCCGTAGCGCCGCATCTTGGCGTAGAGCGTGCTCTTGGCAATACCCAGCCGCCGCGCAGCCAGTGTCAAGTTGCCGCCACAGCCGGCGATGGCGCGGCCGATCTGGGCTTCCTCGCTCTCGGCCAGGCTGTCGCCCAAGGCCGGGCCCCGGCTCGCCCCGGCCCCGTCGTCACCGTCGGCCCAGGCCTCGCAGCCCAGGTCGCCGGGCCGCAGCGGGCCCTCAGGTCGCATCAGCACCGCGGCCTCGATGACGTTGCGCAGCTCGCGCACATTGCCCGGCCAGGCATAAGCGGCCAAGGTGGCCAGCACCTCGTCGCTCAGCACCTCGGCCCCCTGCCCCTGCTCGGCCCGGAAACGCCGCAGGAAATGAGCGGCCAGCAGCGGGATGTCGTCCGGCCGCTCGCGCAGCGGCGGCAGGTGCAGCCGGGTGACGGCGATGCGATAGTAGAGGTCCATGCGGAAGCGCCCGGCCGCCACCTCCTGGCGCAGGTCCCGGTGGGTGGCGGCCACCAGCCGGAAGCGCACCTGCCGGGGCTGGGTCTCGCCCAGGCGGTGGATCACGCCCTGCTCCAGCACCCGCAGCAACTGCGGCTGCATGTCCAGCGGCAGCTCGCCCAGTTCGTCCAGGAACAGCGTGCCGCCCTCGGCCGTCTCGATCTTGCCGACCATGCCGCCCTTGCGCGCACCGGTGAAGGCGCCTTCGGCGTAGCCGAACAGCTCGCTGGCCAGCAGCTCGCGCGAGAGCCCGCCGCAGTTGAGCGCCACGAAGGCGCCACGGCGGTCGCCGTGCAGACCGCGGGCAAACTCTTCCTTGCCGGCCCCGGTTTCACCCTGCAGCAGCACCGGCGCCTGGGACGAGGCCAGCACCCGGGCCTTGTCCATCAGCACCCGCATGCCGGCATCGCAGGTCAGCACCCGCTCGAAGCCGACCGGCGCCTTGGGCTCCACCGTGGTCACGTCCTGCGCCCGCGACACGGGACGCCGCCCGCCGGCCGGCAGCACCAGCAGCGTGCCCAGGTACTCGCCGCGCACCACCAGCGGCTCCAGCCACTCACCGCGCAGCCAATCCGGCAAGGGGCCTGGATGGCTCCCGCGCCGCCAGCGCCCCGCCCGCAGCCCCGGCACGGGCTGCCGGCCCGTCAGGTCCAGCAGGCCGCCCGCAGCGTCGATCGCCCGCTGCGCCTGGGCACTGGCCTTGACCGGACAGCCGCGCCGGTCGAACAGCACCATCGCGTCCTGCCCCTCGGCCGACCAGCGCCCCAGCGCATGCTCCAACAACCGGTAGCGGCGCTCCATCTCGACCATGGCCAGCCGGGCCTCGATGCGGCTGGCGGTGTTGACGACGAAGGCCAGGCTTTGCCGGTGGTAGGTGCCCGAGAGGCCGGAGACATCGAGCGTGCCCAGCAGCTCGCCATCCAGTGGATGGCGGATCACCGCGGCCGAGCAGGTCCAGCCCTGGATGCCAGCGCAGAAGTGCTCGGTGGCGTGGATCTGGGCCGGCCGCGCCGCCGCC
>JAYSCA010000288.1:0-4191 GCA_041915165.1 Ideonella sp. | reverse complement strand
GGTGGATGCGCGCGCGGCCGCCAACGGCCTCTCGAACGAGGAAGCCAAGCGCCAGCTGCTGGCCGAGAAGGAACCCTCGCTGCAGTTCACCACGCCCGAGGAGCTGGGCGCGATGGCGGTGTTCATGTGCTCGCCGGCGGCCCACAACCTGCGCGGCGCCGCCATCAACATGGACGGCGGCTGGGTCGCGCAGTGAGCCTGGGCCCCGCTGCGGGGCCGCCGCGCGTCACTTGAGCTGGATGCTGCCGCTGACGGTGGCCGTCACGCGGCCCTGGCCGGCCTCGACCGGCAGGGCCTCGCCATCCCCCACCTTGGCCGCGGCCAGGGTCACCCGAAAGCGCGGCTCGGGCATCGGCGCGGCGCCGTCGGTGTTCACCGACACCTCACGCAGCGTGTAGCCGGCAAAGCCGAACTGGCGGGCGTAATCGGCCGCCTCGGTGCGGAAGCGGGCGATGGCCTGGGCCGTGGCTTCGGCCTGCAGCCTCTCCCGCGCTTCCCGCGACAGGCTGTAGTTCACCCGGGCGATCGTGAGCGTGCCGATCTCCCCGGACAGGCGGGCGATGGTCGGCATGTCCCGGCCCTCCAGCACCACCTCGGTCGATCCCTGCCAGCCGGTGATGGCCCCCTTGCTGCCGTAGCGCGGGAACACCGAGAAGCCGCCGGTGCGCACCTCCAGCTGACCGGGACGGGCCTGCCGGCGCGCCTGCGCCAGCGCCGCCTCGACAGCCTGCTTGAGCTGCTGCTGCACCGCGGTGGCATCGCTGCCCTCCCGCGTCACCGACAGGGTCAGGCTCATCCAGTCCTGCGGCGCTTCGACCGTGGACTGGGCGCTGAGGTTCAGCACCCCGGACGGCGCGGCAGCCGTCTGCGCCCCGGCCCCCGCCGCCGATGCGGCCAGCAGCCCCACACCGGCCCAACGGCTGCCGGAACGCCATGCGATGGGAAAAGTCGTCTTCATGCAGCGATTAACGCACAAACCTGTACCGGCAGACGACAGCATCCTCTCGTTGTGTGAGGCGGCAGGAACATTTGTAACAGAGGGTCAGACCCTGCGCGAAACCCCCTGCCGGGCCCCCACAATCCGGCTCTGTTACAAATTGGGGTCTGCCCATGAATGCCACCACCACCGCTCGCCAGGACCGGATCGTCGTTGTCGATGACGATGCGCGCATCCGCGACCTGCTGCGCCGCTATCTGACCCAGGAGGGTTTCGACGTCCTGCTGGCCGAGGATGCCAAGGCCCTGGCCCGGCTGCAGACCCGCGAAACCATCGACCTGATCGTGCTGGACCTGATGCTGCCCGGCGAGGACGGCCTGTCCATCTGCCGCCGCCTGCGCGCCGCCGGCGACCGCACGCCCATCATCATGCTGACCGCCAAGGTCGAGGACGTGGACCGCATCGTCGGGCTGGAAGTGGGCGCCGACGACTACCTGCCCAAGCCCTTCAACCCGCGCGAACTGCTGGCCCGCATCCATGCCGTGCTGCGCCGCCGCCCTGCCCAGGAAGCCCCCGGCGCGCCCGCCAAGGAAGCCCAGGTCGTCCATTTCGGCCCCTTCGAATTCGACCTCTCGCTGCGCCGCCTGACCAAGGACGGCGAGCAGATCACGCTGACGACCGGCGAGTTCTCGATGCTCAAGGCCCTGGTGCGCCACCCGCGCCAGCCGCTCTCGCGCGACAAGCTGGCCCAGCTGGCCCGCGGGCGCGAGTTCGAGCCCTTCGACCGCAGCCTGGACGTGCAGATCTCCCGGCTGCGCAAGATGCTGGAACCCGATCCGTCCAACCCGCGCTACATCCAGACCGTCTGGGGCGTGGGCTACGTTTTCATCCCGGGCGACGCGCCCTGATCCTCGGTCTGTGCAGTTCCCGCCGTGTCGCTCAAGCGCCCGTCCCTGTCGCTGAACCTCTTCTGGCGCACCTTTGTGCTGCTGGCCTTGCTGCTGACCGGCGGCGTGGCGGCCTGGGTGCAGACGCTGCGGCAGCTGGAATTCGAGCCGCGGGTGGCCCAGGCCGCCCAGCAGATCGCCAGCCTGGTGAACCTGTCACGCGCGGCGCTGCAGTACTCGGACGGCATCAACCGCATCGCGGTCATCAAGACCATGAGCGAGCAGGAGGCGGTGCGCATCCTGCCGCGCAAGCAGGACGACCGCTGGGAGCCCTTCGAGACCGACCGCTTCACCCGCCTGGTGGGGGAAGAACTCAAGACCCGGCTGGGCGATGAGACCATCGTGGCCCGCTCGGTCAATGGCGAGCAGGCCCTGTGGGTCGGCTTCACGATTGAGCAGGATCCGTACTGGCTGCAGGCCGACTACGCCCGACTGGAGCCGCTGGCACCCCGCACCTGGGTCATCTGGGTGTCGATCGCGCTGGTGGCCTCGGTGCTGGGCGCCGCGATCATCGCCAGCCTGATCAACCGGCCGCTGAAGAACCTGTCGTTTGCCGCCAGCCGCATCCGCGAGGGCGAATACGACTCCCGGCTGGACGAAAGCAACATCACCAGCGAAATCCGCGAGGTCAACATCGGCTTCAACCGCATGGCCCGCGAGCTCGCCAAGGTCGAGGAAGAGCGCGCGGTGATGCTGGCCGGCATCTCGCACGACCTGCGCACGCCGCTGGCCCGCCTGCGGCTGGAAGCTGAGATCAGCGTGGCCGACGAAGAGGCCCGCAAGGCCATGGCGCAGGACATCGACCAGCTCGACGCGATCATCGACAAGTTCATGGACTACGCGCGGCCGGACGACACCAAGACCCGCGCCGTGGACCTGTCCCATGTGGTGGAGCGGGAGGCCGCCGCCTTCCGCGATGGCTCGCAGATCCGTTTCTCGCTGCGCCTGCCGCCGGGCATCAAGGTGCAGGGCGATGACGTGGAACTGGGCCGGGTCTTCGCCAACCTGTTCGAGAACGCACGCCGCTATGGCCGCACGGTCGAGACCGGCGTCGCCAAGGTCAAGGTCAGCCACGTCATCACGGGCGACACGGTGATCGTCACCGTGCGGGACTACGGCCAGGGTGTGCCGCCCGAGAAGCTGGACCAGCTCACCACGCCCTTCTTCCGCGGCGACGCGGCCCGCACCGCCGCCACCGGCGCCGGTCTGGGCCTGGCCATCGTGAAGAAGGCCTTGCAGCGCATCGGCGCCTCGCTGGAACTGGTGAACGCCCGCGATGGCGGCCTGATGGCCCACATCCGGCTGCGCCGCGCCGCCTGAGCCGCCTGGCGGAAATCCGCCACCCGCCTGTCGAGCAGGCGGTTCACCGCCACCGGGTACACCCGTAGAACACCCTGTTCCGGGCCGGTGCGCGGGCTTTGAACGCCCCGATTCCAAGGGCTATCCCTGAGGTTTTCCCGGTCCGTGCCACTGGCATGGTGCGTGCAAAGATCCCAGGACAGCGCGGCCTGCCGACGCTGCCCTGCACACACCACAACAATGGAGACACGCATGCGAAAGCTGCACGCCCTGATCGCCGGCGCCCTCTGCGCCTTCTCGCTGGCCACGGCCTCGGCCCAGACCTCGTACATCAACGTCCTGACCGGCGGCACCAGCGGGGTGTACTACCCGATGGGCGTGGCCCTGTCCCAGCTCTACGGCAAGGCCTTGCCCAGCGCCAAGGTGACGGTGCAGGCCACCAAGGCCTCGGCCGAGAACCTGAACCTGCTGGAGGCCGGCCGCGGCGAGATCGGCTTCACGCTGGGGGACTCGCTGTCCGATGCCTGGCAGGGCAATGCCGAGGCCGGCTTCAAGGCCCCGCTGAAGAAGCTGCGCACTGTCGCAGGCATCTACTCCAACTACATCCAGATCGTCGCCAGCGCCGACTCCGGCATCCGCACCCTGGCCGACCTGAAGGGCAAGCGGGTGTCCGTGGGTGCGCCCAAGTCGGGCACCGAGCTGAACGCCCGCGCCATCCTGCGCGCCGCCGGCCTGAGCTACCAGAGCCTGGGCAAGGTCGAGTACCTGCCCTTTGGCGAATCGGTGGAGCTGATGAAGAACCGCCAGCTCGATGCCACGTTGCAGTCGGCCGGTCTGGGTGTCTCGGCGCTGCGCGATCTCTCCACCTCGATGAAGATCGTGGTCGTGCCCATCCCGGCCGACATCGTGGCCAAAGTGGGTGACGCGGCCTACCAGCCCTCGACGATCCCGGCCCACACCTACGAGGGCCAGACCGCCGATGTGCCCACCGCCGCGATCCAGAACTTC
>JAYSCA010000287.1:0-4210 GCA_041915165.1 Ideonella sp. | reverse complement strand
GCACACCCATGCATCGTCACATTGCCGTTGTCGGTCTTGGCTACGTCGGGCTGCCCATGGCGGTCGCCTTTGGCCGTCACCACCGCATCATCGGGTTCGACATCAACGCGGCCCGCATCGCCGAGCTCCAGGCCGGCCATGACCGCACCGGCGAGGTGGCCGCTGCCGATCTGGCCGCGGCCAACATCCTCTACACCGCCCAGATCGCCGAGCTGAAGCAGGCCGATTTCTACATCGTGGCCGTGCCCACGCCGGTCGACCAGGCCAACAAGCCGGACCTGACCCCGCTGATCTCCGCTTCGCGCAGCGTCGGCCAGGCGCTGAAGAAGGGCGACATCGTCGTCTATGAATCCACCGTCTACCCCGGCGCGACCGAGGAAGACTGCGTGCCGGTGCTGGAGCAGGTCTCCGGCCTGAAGCACGGCGTGGACTTCTTCTGCGGCTACAGCCCCGAGCGCATCAACCCGGGCGACCGCGAGCACACCTTCACCACCATCCGCAAGATCGTCTCGGGCTGCGACGCCGCCACGCTGGAGACGGTGGCCGAGGTCTATGCCTCGGTGGTGACCGCCGGTGTGCACCGCGCCAGCAGCATCAAGGTGGCCGAAGCCGCCAAGGTCATCGAGAACACCCAGCGCGACCTCAACATCGCGCTGATGAACGAGCTCTCGGTGCTGTTCGCCCGCATGGGCATCGACACCGCCGAGGTGCTGGCCGCGGCCGGCAGCAAGTGGAACTTCCTGCCCTTCCGCCCCGGCCTGGTGGGCGGCCACTGCATCGGCGTGGACCCGTACTACCTGACCTTCAAGGCCGAGCAGCTGGGCTACATCCCGCAGGTCATCCTGGCGGGCCGGCGCATCAACGACAACATGGGCCGCTATGTGGCGCGCAACACCGTCAAGCTGATGCTCAAGAACGGGCTGGACGTGCCGCGCTGCCGCATCGGCGTGCTGGGCCTGACCTTCAAGGAAAACTGCCCGGACATCCGCAACTCCAAGGTGGTGGACCTGGTGCGCGAGCTGCAGGACCACGGCACCACCGTGGTGGTGATGGACCCCTGGGCCGACGCCGCCGAGGTGCAGCACGAGTGCGGCATCACGCTGGCCCGGCTGGAGGACGAGGCGCCGTTCGATGCGCTGGTGGTGGCCGTGGCGCACCGCGAGTACCGCGCTCTGTCGCCCGAACAGCTGCGCGCGCTGGTGAAGGGCGACCGGCCCGTGATCGCCGACGTCAAGTCGCTCTATGACCGCGAGGCGCTGGTCGCCAACGGCCTCACTGTGTTCCGCCTCTGAGCTTTCCATGACCGCCAAGAATTTCGCCCTGATCGGCGCCGCCGGCTACATCGCCCCGCGCCACATGCGGGCCATCAAGGACCTGGGCCACACCCTGGCCGTGGCCTATGACATCAACGACTCGGTGGGCATCATCGACAGCCTGCACCCGCAGGCCGAGTTCTTCACCCAGTTCGAACGTTTCTATGAGCACGCCCAGGTGCTGCGCCGCGACCCGGCGCGGGCGCTGGACATCGTCTCGGTCTGCACGCCCAACCACCTGCACCATCCGCACATCGCCGCCGGCCTGCGCCTGGGCGCCGACGTGATCTGCGAGAAGCCGCTGGTGCCCACGCCCGCGCTGCTGGACGAGCTGGCCCGGGTGGAGCAGGAGACCGGCCACCGCGTCTACAACATCCTGCAGCTGCGCCACCACGATGCCATCCTGAAGCTGCGCGAGAAGGTGGCCGCAGCCCCGGCCGACACCAAGTTCGATGTCACGCTGACCTACATCACCTCGCGCGGCAAGTGGTACGCCGAGAGCTGGAAGGGCGACCCGCGCAAGAGCTTCGGCGTGGCCACCAACATCGGCGTGCACTTCTTCGACATGCTGCACTTCATCTTCGGCAAGCTGCAGGCCAATGTGGTGCACCACAACGGCGAGGCCAAGGCCGCGGGCTACCTGGAGTACGAACGCGCCCGGGTGCGCTGGTTCCTGTCCATCGACGCCAACGACCTGCCGGCCGAGGTGAAGGGCAAGAAGCCCACCTTCCGCAGCATCGACATCTCGGGCGAGCAGCTGGAGTTCTCCGAAGGCTTCACCGACCTGCACACGGTGAGCTACCGCGAGATCCTGGCCGGCCGCGGCTACGGCCTGGCCGATGCGCGCCACTGCGTCGAGACGGTCAACGTGATCCGCTCGGCGGCGCCCCAGCCTGCGGGCAGTCTGGGTCACCCCTTCCTGCAGCACCTGGCCTGAGGCCCCGCCATGAGCGTCACCATCCACCCCAGCGCCATCGTCGACGAGGGCGCGCAGCTGGGCGAGGGCACGGCCGTCTGGCACTTCAGCCATGTCTGCGCCGGGGCTCGCATCGGGCCGCGCTGCTCGCTGGGGCAGAACGTCTTCGTCGCCAACGACGTGGTGATCGGCGCGGGCGTGCGCATCCAGAACAACGTCTCGGTCTATGACGCGGTGACGCTGGAGGACGATGTCTTCGTCGGCCCCAGCGCGGTGTTCACCAACGTCTTCAACCCGCGCTCGGCCGTGCCGCGCAAGCACGAGTACCGCCGCACGCTGGTCCAACGTGGCGCCACCCTGGGGGCCAACTGCACCCTCGTTTGCGGCGCCACCGTGGGCGAATACGCCTTCATCGGTGCCGGCGCGGTGGTCACCAAGGACGTCAAGCCCTATGCGCTGATGACCGGCGTGCCGGCCCGCCAGACCGGCTGGATGAGCCGCCACGGCGAGAAGCTGGCGCTGCCGGTGGACGAAGCCGCCGACATGGAGGCCAGCTGCCCGGCCACCGGCGAGCGCTACCGCCTGCAGGGCGGCCGCCTGGAACAACTCTGACCATGCAATTCATCGACCTGAAGGCGCAGTACGCTGCGCTCAAGACGGACATCGACGCCGCGATCCAGCAGGTGCTGGACCACGGCCAGTACATCATGGGCCCGGAAGTGGCCCAGCTGGAAGCCGCGCTGGCCACCCGTGTGGGCGTGGGCCATTGCGTCACCGTCTCCAGCGGCACCGAGGCGCTGCTGATCGCGCTGATGGCGCTGGACCTGCGGCCCGGCGACGAGGTCATCACCAGCCCCTTCACCTTCGCCTCCACCGCCGAGGTGATCGCCTTGCTGGGCGGGGTGCCGGTGTTCGTCGATGTCGAGCCCGACACTGGCCTGATCGACGCCGCGCGGATCGAGGCGGCCATCACGCCCCGCACCCGGGCCGTGATGCCGGTCAGCCTGTACGGCCAGGTGCCGGACATGGATGCGATCAACGCTGTGGCGGCGCGCCACGGCCTGCCGGTGATCGAGGACGCGGCCCAGAGCTTTGGCGCGAATTACCTTGGACGAGCCAGTTGCGGTGTCTCCACCCTTGGCTGCACCAGCTTCTTTCCCAGCAAGCCGCTGGGCTGCTATGGCGACGGTGGGGCTCTGTTCACCGATGACGACCGCCTGGCCCAGGCGGCGCGCGAGGTGCGCGTGCATGGCCAGAGCGCGCGCTACACCCACACCCGCGTGGGCGTGGGCGGTCGCATGGACACGATCCAGTGCGCGGTGCTGCTGGCCAAGCTGCCCCGGCTGGACTGGGAGCTGCAGCGCCGCCGCGACCTGGGCGCGCGCTACCACGCGCTGTTGGCCGGGGTGAACGTGGGTCTGCTGACGGTGCGCCCGGGGCGCGAGAGCGTCTGGGGCCAGTACACCGTGACCGTGCAGGACCGGCCGGCCGTGCAGGCCGCGCTGAAGGCCGCGGGCATCCCGACGGCCGTGCACTACCCACGCCCGCTGCACCAGCAGGTGGCCTATGAACGCTTCGCGCCTGCGGGCGGCTGCCCGGTGGCCGAGCGGCTGGCGCAGCAGGTGATGAGCCTGCCGATGAGCCCCGACCTGACCGAGGCCGACCAGGACCGCGTGGTGGCGGCGCTGGCCGCAGCCGTGGGCCGGCGCGGCTGAGGCGCCGACTCACTCCTTCATGGCGCCAGCCCCCGAGACCCGTGCCCCGCTGCAGGGGCTGGTGCGTGCCAGCCTGACGCTGGTGGCCGGGGGTGCGCTGGCCCAGGCCCTGCCGCTGCTGCTGGGGCCCTTGCTGACGCGGCTGTTTTCGCCGGCTGACTTCGGTCACTACCACCTGTTCGCGGCCGTGGCCGCGAATCTGGCCGTGGTCGCCTGCGCGCGCTACGAATTCGCCTTGCCGCTGGCGGCCGACGAGGACGAGGCCC
>JAYSCA010000286.1:0-4221 GCA_041915165.1 Ideonella sp. | reverse complement strand
AGGCCAAGGCCATCGCCGAGGCCGTGCGTGGCCGCAGCGGCACCGTCACCGAAGAGGCCAAGCCCAGCAGCCAGGCCTGCCCGGGGCTGTACGACCTGACCACGCTGCAGCGCGAGGCCAACAGCCGCTTCGGCTTCTCGGCCAAGACCACGCTGTCGCTGGCCCAGGCCCTGTACGAAAAGCACAAGGTGCTGACCTACCCGCGGACGGATTCGCGCCACCTGCCGGAAGACTATGTGGGCGTGGTCCAGCAGACCTTCGGCATGCTGGGCGAGGAGGATCTGCCCGGCCCGCTGCAGCACCTGGCCCCGCATGCGCGCAAGGGCCTGGCGGCGGGCTACATCAAGCCCAGCAAGCGCATCTTCGACAACGCCAAGGTGTCGGACCACTTTGCCATCATCCCGACGCTGCAGGCCCCGCGCAGCCTGACCGAGGCCGAAGCCAAGATCTACGACCTGGTGGTCAAGCGCTTCATCGCCATCTTCTTCCCCTCGGCAGAGTACCTGGTCACCACCCGCATCACCCAGGTGCCGGTGGCCGATGGCGCCACGCACCACTTCCAGACCAACGGCAAGGTGCTGGTCAACCCGGGCTGGCTGGCTGTCTACGGCAAGGAAGCCCAGGACGAGGACGCCAACCTGGTGCCGGTGCAGGCTGGCGAGGGCACGGTGACCGAGGACGTCACGCTGGCCGCGCTGCGCACCAAGCCGCCGGCCCGCTACACCGAAGCCACGCTGCTGTCGGCGATGGAAGGGGCCGGCAAGCTGATCGACGACGACGAGCTGCGCTCCGCCATGGCCGAGAAGGGCCTGGGCACGCCAGCCACGCGCGCGGCCATCATCGAAGGGCTGATCACCGAGAAGTACATGCTGCGCGAAGGGCGCGAGCTGGTGCCCACCGCCAAGGCCTTCCAGCTGATGACCCTGCTGCGCGGCCTGGGCGTGGAGGACCTGACCAAGCCCGAGCTGACCGGCAACTGGGAGCACCAGCTCGCCGAGATGGAGCAGGGCAAGCTCTCACGCGAGAAGTTCATGCAGGACATCGCGGCGATGGCCGAGCGCATCGTCAAGAAGGCCAAGGAGTACGACCGCGACACCATCCCGGGCGACTACGCGACGCTCAAGACACCCTGCCCGAACTGCGGCGGCGTGGTGAAGGAGAACTACCGCCGCTTCACCTGCACCGGGGCCGACGGCCACGGCGAGGGCTGCGGCTTCTCGATCACCAAGATCCCGGCCGGGCGCAGCTTCGAACTGCACGAGGTGGAGCAGTTCCTGCGCGACAAGCACGTCGGCCCGCTGGAAGGCTTCCGCTCCAAGGCGGGCTGGCCCTTCACGGCCGAGCTCAAGCTTGTGCACGACGAGGAAGTGAAGAACTGGAAGCTGGAGTTCGACTTCGGCGAGGACACCCAGCAGGCCGAGGAAGGCGAGCCGGTCGACTTCTCCGCCCAGCAGAGCCTGGGCAGCTGCCCCAAGTGCCAGGGCCATGTGTACGAGCACGGCAGCAACTACGTCTGCGAGCATGCCGTGGGCACGCCCGTGACCTGCGACTTCAAGAGCGGCAAGGTCATCCTGACCCAGCCGGTCTCGCACGAGCAGTTCAGCAAGCTGCTGGCCACCGGCAAGACCGACCTGCTGGAGAACTTCGTCTCCAACAAGACCCGGCGCAAGTTCAAGGCCTTCCTGGCCTACGACAAGAAGGAAGGCAAGGTCGTCTTCGAGTTCGAGCCGCGCGCGCCCAAGGCGCCGGCCAAGAAGGCGGCTCGCAAGACCACTGCGGCGGAATGAAAAGCGGCCCCACGCCGGGAGGCATGGGGCCGTGCAAGCACTCCTTGAACAGACAGGCCGACGACGCCGCGCGTCGGCCCCGTCCCGCCGTTTACTTCGACAGCTCGATCTGGGCTTGGGTGGCGGTCAGGTAGCCCACCGCGGCGCTGAAGCGGCCGTCGTAGTTGGTGCGGATGATCGGATCCAGCACCGGCTTGACGATGTCATGCAGCGGCGATTCCCAGTCACCCGGGTGCTGGAAGTTGCTCATCACATAGGTCCAGCCGTTGATCGTGTCCACGGCATGCAGGCCGGTGGATTCGGCGCCCGAGGGGGTGGACAGCACGCGGCTGAGCGTCTTGGTGTCGACGTTGTAGGCCCACAGGAAGTTGTTGACGTGCAGGCCGCTGTCTTCGCCGATGAACAGGGTGCGCAGCTCTTCCGAGAACTTCAGATTGTCCGGGTTGGCGACCTTGTCGGCCTTGGCCAGGTTGCCCAGCGCGTCGGCGGCGCTCAGGTCCTCGCCCAGCAGGGCCGGGATGAACTGCGAGCTGGCCGGCACCCAATCGCTGGCGATGGCGGCGCCGCTGCTGTCCTTCTGACCGCTGGCCAGGGTGTGCTCCAGCACGCCACCGGCGTTGATGGCGGCCGGGAAGTTCACGTTCAGGGCCGGGACGTTGCCGGTCTTGCCGGTCACCATCGAGTCCTTGATCGCCGAGATGGCGGAGTAGGCCTTCTTGTCCTTGATGTTGACCGTCGTGCCTTCCATCTTGGTGAAGGACAGGCTGCCTCCCTTCAGGGCGGCGTAGCGGTGGGTTTCCAGGAAGGCGGCGGCCTTTTCCTGGCCGGCCTTCACGCGCACCCACAGGGTCTTCTTGCTCAGAACGATCTTGGTGTAGCTGCTGTCGCCCGGGTCGGTGGTCACCGAATCCATGATGTCGGTGGCCTTCACGCCGCCGCGCACCAGGGCCTCGATCTCGGCGCTGGTGGCCGAGCCCAGCTTGATCCAGCTGATGCTGGCGCTGGCGGTGGCGTTCAGCTCGGTCGTGTACTTGGCCACGTACAGCGTGCCGGCCGAGAGGTCCTTCTCCTTGTCGGCCACGAACATGAACAGGCCGCCGTTGGTCGCGTCGTCGCCCATCAGTGCGGTGCGGTTGTCCGGCATCACCTGGATCAGCTCATGCGAGATGCGGCCCAGGCAATAGTGCTTGCGGATGCTGCCGGTGCCGTCCTTGTTGACGGTGACTTCGGGCAGGTGGCCGTAGTCGTAGGGGTTGGCCGTGGTGGTGTCGCCGAACAGGTTCTGGCTGAAGCCCTGCAAGGTGCTCAGCGGCTGGCCCAGCGCGCCTTGGTTGAAGGCGTCCGGCTCGTATTCTTCGGAGGACAGGTGGGTGCCCCAGGGCGACAGGCTGGCGCCGCAGGTGATCCACAGACCCTTCACGCCCGAGGTGTCCACATTGTGGTACTTCACCAGGCTGAGCTTGCCGGTGTCCTGGTCCTGATCCAGCGTCAGCACGGCGATGGGCGAGGGCAGCAGGCCGTACATCGAGGCCTGGGCCTGGTTGCGGGTGGCGTATTCAAACTGCACCACCGCGAACACCGTGTTGCCCTTCACGCCCGCCACCTTGGCGCCGTCCACCGTCAGCAGCGAGGAGCCGTCCGGGCAGTCCGAGAAGAACTGACGGGACAGGCCGGCCACGGAGTTGTCCATGATCGGGTTGTTGTGGATGTCGTAGTAGCCGCCGGCCACCACCTCGCCGCCATTGCCGTTCGGCACGGCGTCGCCCGTCAGGAAGAAGGGGGCGTAGGCCAGGTCGAACGTGCGGGTGCTCTTGTCGTCAAAGTTCACCGTCAGCTGAGACGCGGTGTAGGTGGTGGCCATGTTGGCCGGCGTGCTCAGGGTCGGCGCCGCCATGTTGGAGAACGTGGCGCTGACGTACTTCGGGCTGCTGGAGCTGCTGTCGTCGCAGGCCGACAGCAGGCCCGCCGCGCTCAGCGACGAGGCCAGCGGGAGCATGGGAGCACCGCCCAGAGCCTTGATCAGGCTGCGGCGAGAAACTTGGATGTTGTTCATGAGAAGTCGAGTCCGTTCGGGGGCCGGACAAGCATCCGGACCAGTGGCGAAACACACGGCAACCTTGCCGCAGCGTGGTCGCCAATCTAGGTGCGGCGTGTGTCGTGTTCGTGACGACCTGAAGCTGTCGCGCCGGTGACACGGGGCTGAGCGCGGGCTGACGGTCCTGTAAAGATCCGCGGGCCGGCGCGTCCGCAGGCCGTGGCTGCCGCTGGATAATCCGGCCATGAGCACGCACGACATCCCCGCCTACATGGCCCAGCTGGGGCAGGCCGCCCGCGTGGCCGCCACCGCCATGGCCCGCGCCGGCACGCGCGCCAAGAACGACACCCTGCTGGCGCTGGCGCGCCTGCTGCGCGAGCAGACCCCCGCCCTGCAGGC
>JAYSCA010000285.1:0-4222 GCA_041915165.1 Ideonella sp. | reverse complement strand
CTGCACACCGGTCTCGGTCAGCCGGACCTGCAACTCGTCCCGGTGCCGGGCGACTTCCTGCTCGATGTCCGTTTCGACCTCGTGCAGCCGCTGCAGCAGGGCTTGCAGGCGTTCTGTCATGCCGCGGTCCGCCGGCGGCGGAGGCCGTCAATAGTGCGGCGGAATCTCATCGCGCAGGCTTCGGAATGTGGGGCTGCCCTCGTTGTCCGACTGCTGGCGCAGCTGCAGCAGTTCTCGCAGCAGCAGGTCGATCTGCTCCTGCTGCCGGGCAACCGTGGTGTTGAGGTGCTCCACCAAGTCCTCCTGGTAGCTGAGCTTCACCTCCAGATCGACGAGGCGCTGTTCGAGTTCTTCAGAGGGAGACGGCATGGGGGCAAATGACGCAGAGATGGACGGATTCAGGCTGCCTTATCGGATGCTTTCCTTTGCGGGCGCCTGCTTACAGTCTAGCGAACTGCGCCAAGGCATTGGTGCGGGTGAAGCAGTCAAGGAAAGCATTCATGCGCGTCAACCTGCCCGTCACACAACAACAGTATCCATTTCCCCAAGGGGCGCTGCTGGTCTCCACGACCGACGTGCAAGGCAGGATCACCCACTGCAATCGTGCCTTTGTCGAGGTCAGCGGCTACGACTACGACGAACTGCTGAATCAGCCCCACAACCTGATTCGCCATCCGGACATGCCGTCGGAGGCGTTCAAAGACATGTGGTCGACCATTGGTCGAGGCCGCCCCTGGTCCGGTCTGGTGAAGAACCGGCGCAAGAACGGCGACCACTACTGGGTGATGGCCCATGTGGTGCCCATCATGCGCGATGGCAAACCGTCGGGCTACATGTCGGTCCGCGAGGAAGCCAAGCCGGAGGAGATTCGCGCGGCCGAGGCGCTGTATGCCAAGCTGGGTCAAGAACGCGAAACGGGTCGTCACACGTTGAAGCTGCATGCCGGGCGGGTGCGTTATCTGGGGCTGCGCGATCTGCCGGCCGGCATCCATCGGCTGACGCTGACACAGCGTTTGGCGGGGGGGCTGGCGACCGTGACCGCCTGCATGCTGGGGGCCGCCGCCCTGGTCCCGAGCATGCCCAGCGTGGCCGCCGCCGCGGCTGCCGCCGTGGGGTCGGCGGTGGTGGTGACCTGGTTCCATCTCAGCGTCCAGCGCCGCGTGGACGCGGCCGAACAATTTGCCAACGATCTGGCCGGCTGCAACCTGGCCACCGGCATCGAGCAGATCCATCCGCACCCGCTCAGTGGCCTGACCCGGGCGCTGAGCCACATCCAGATGAACCTGCGCGCAGTGATTGGCGACGCACGCGCCGAAGTGGATGGCACCACGGCCTCCATCGGCGAGATCGCCCGCGGCAGCAAGGACCTGTCCGAGCGCACCGAGGCCCAGGCCAGCGCCGTCCAGCGCACCGCCGCGTCGATGGAACAGATGGCCGGCACGGTGCAACAGACGGCCCAGACGGCGGCCCAGGTGCAGCGCCAGAGCCTGGACACGGCCTCCGCCGCCACCCAGGGCGGTGAAGCGATGACCCGGGTCGGCACCACGATCAGCTCCATCGACGAGGCCTCGCACAAGGTGGCCAGCATCGTGCAGATCATCGAGAGCCTGGCCTTCCAGACCAACATCCTGGCCCTGAACGCCGCGGTGGAAGCCGCGCGGGCCGGTGAACAGGGCCGCGGCTTCGCCGTCGTGGCCGGTGAGGTGCGCGCCCTGGCCCGCCGCAGCGGCGAGGCCGCCACCGAGATCCGCGCGCTGATCGGCCAATCGGTCGCGCAGGTCGAGCAAGGCACGCGGCAGGTGGCCGATGCGAACCAGACCATCCACCGCACCGTGGCCGAGGTGCAGCGGGTGGGCGACATGATCCGCGAGATCAGCGCCGCCACCGCCGAGCAGTCCACGGGGCTGTCGGAGGTGAACACCGCGGTCGCCGATCTGGAGCAGATGACCCAGGCCAATGCCGCACTGGTGGAGCAGACCGCCGCCGCGGTCGAGGTGCTGCACCACCGCACCGACGCCCTGCGCCGCTCGGTCCAGGTCTTCAACTTCTGAGGGTGCTCTGCCCCGCCCGTGCGCGGGTGTGGTGCTGTGGTGACAATCCGGAGACGGCAGAACGGGCACACTGCGCGTTCTGCCGTCTTGGTCTTTGTGGCCATTCCGCCCACCGATGAGTCGCTACCCTCACCTGCTCCAGCCCCTGGACCTGGGGTTCACCACGCTGAAAAACCGGGTCCTGATGGGCTCCATGCACACCGGCCTGGAAGATGGGCGGGACCTGAGCCGCTTGGCCGCCTATTTCGCCGAGCGGGCCCGGGGCGATGTGGGGCTGATCGTCACCGGCGGCTTCGCGCCCAACATGGTGGGCTGGCTCAAGCCCTTCTCGGGCCTGCTGGCCTCGCAGGCCGGGGTGCGCCGGCACCGCGCCGTCACCCAGGCGGTGCACGCGGAAGGCGGCAAGATCGCGCTGCAGATCCTGCATGCGGGGCGCTATGCCTACCATCCGCTGGCCGTGGCGCCCAGCGCGCTGCGCTCGCCCATCTCGCCGTTCCGGCCGCACGCGCTCAGCAGCGCGGGCGTCGAGCGGCAGATCCGCGCCTTCGTCCGCTGCGCGGTGCTGGCCCGCGAGGCCGGTTACGACGGGGTCGAGATCATGGGCAGCGAGGGCTACCTGATCAACCAGTTCCTGGCCGCGGCCACCAACCAGCGGGACGACGAATGGGGCGGCGCCTACGCGCAGCGCATGCGGTTCCCGGTCGAGATCGTCCGGCGCATCCGCGCGGCGGTGGGGCCGGATTTCATCCTGATCTTCCGCCTCTCGATGATCGACCTGGTGCCGGGCGGCTCCAGCTGGGCCGAGGTGGTGGAACTGGGCCGGGCGCTGGAGGCGGCCGGTGCGACGATCCTCAACACCGGCATTGGCTGGCACGAGGCCCGGGTGCCGACCATCGCGACCAGCGTGCCGCGAGCCGCCTTTGCCTGGCTGGCCAAGAAGATGCGGGCCGAATTGAAGATTCCAGTGGTCGCGAGCAACCGCATCAACACGCCCGAAACGGCGGAGGTGCTGCTGGCCGAGGGCTATGCCGACATGGTCTCGATGGCCCGTCCGCTGCTGGCCGACCCGGACTTCGTGCGCAAGGCCCACGATGGCCGGGCCGATGAGATCAACACCTGCATCGCCTGCAACCAGGCCTGCCTGGACCACATCTTCGCCAACCGGCTGGCGAGCTGCCTGGTGAACCCGCGCGCCGCGCATGAGACGACGCTGCGCATCCTGCCGGCCCACACGCCGCGGCGCTTCGCGGTGATTGGTGCCGGGCCGGCCGGCCTGGCCGCGGCGACCACGCTGGCCGAGCGCGGCCACGAGGTGCATTTGTTCGAAGCGGCCCAGGAGATCGGCGGGCAGCTGAACCTGGCCAAGCAGGTGCCCGGCAAGGAAGAGTTCCACGAGACGCTGCGCTACTGGCGCCGGCGTCTGGACGTCACCGGCGTGTACCTGCACCTGGGCCGCCGCGTGCAGGCTGAACACCTGGTGCACGACGGCTTCCGCGAGGTGGTTCTGGCCACCGGCGTGCTGCCGCGCAACCCGCGTATTCCGGGCCAGGAGCACCCCAAGGTGCTCAGTTACGTGGATGTGCTGCAGGGGGCGCACGTGGGCGACCGCGTGGCCATCATCGGTGCCGGCGGCATTGGCTTCGATGTGGCGGAATTCCTGACCCAGGCGGGGCGTTCCAGCGCGCTGGACCTGCCCAGCTGGCTGGCCGAATGGGGCGTGACGGACCCCGCCCTGGCGCGGGGCGGTCTGGTGGAAGGCGCCCTGCCCGTCCACCGCTCCCCGCGGGATGTGCTGCTGCTGCAGCGCCGTGCGGGCAAGCTGGGCGCGGGGCTGGGCAAGACCACCGGCTGGATCCACCGTGCGTCGTTGAAACAGCGCGGGGTGAGGTTCGTCGGTGGCGTCAACTACGAGCGCATCGGCGACGCCGGGCTGCAGGTGTCCGACGGTGAGCGGCGCGACAACCTGCGCTGGCTGGACGTGGACACCGTGGTGCTGTGCGCCGGTCAGGAATCGCAGCGCAGCCTGCAGCCGCCGCTGGAGGCGGCCGGCCTGCGGGTGCATGTGATCGGCGGTGCCCAGGAGGCCGGCGAGCTGGACGCCAAGCGGGCCATCGACCAAGGCGTGCGCCTGGGCGCCCAGCTCTGAGCTGAGCGCGCCGCGGCGGCGTCAG
>JAYSCA010000284.1:0-4225 GCA_041915165.1 Ideonella sp. | reverse complement strand
TGCTGGGCACCTTCGGCGTGCTGGCGGCCTTCGGCTACTCGATCAACACCCTGACGCTGTTCGGCATGGTGCTGGCCATCGGCCTGCTGGTGGACGACGCCATCGTGGTGGTGGAGAACGTCGAGCGACTGATGAGCGAGCAAGGGCTGTCGCCCCGCGAGGCGACGCGCCAAAGCATGGGGGAGATCACCGGCGCGCTGATAGGCATCTCGCTGGTGCTGTCGGCCGTGTTCATCCCGATGGCCTTCTTCGGCGGCTCCACCGGGGTGATCTACCGGCAGTTCTCGATCACCATCGTGTCCTCGATGGTGATCAGCGTGCTGATGGCCCTGAGTCTGACGCCAGCCTTGTGCGCCTCGCTGCTGCGTCCGCACGCCTCGGCCGGCAGCGATGAGGCCGCCCCCGCGCCCCACGGTCCCCTGGGCCGCTTCTTCGCCGCCTTCAACCGGAGCTTCCAGAAGTTCACCCAGCGCTACCAGGACTTCATGCGCCGCACCCTGGGCCGCACCGGGCGCATGATGTTCATTTATGGCGTGATCGTGGCCCTGCTGGGGGTCAGCTTCGTGCGCCTGCCCACCTCCTTCCTGCCCGACGAAGACCAGGGCTTGCTGATGGCCATGGTGCAGCTGCCGGCCTCGGCCTCGGCCGAGCGCACCCGGGCCGTGCTGACCCAGGTGGAGGACTACCTCAAGACCCAGCCCGAGGTGAACAGCTCGATCTCGCTGATCGGCATGAGCGGCGACCAGGCCAGCGGCAACCTGTTCGTCCGCCTGAAGGACTGGTCTCTGCGCAAGGGCACGGGCCAGGACGCGGCCTCGCTGGCCGCGCGCTTCTCCAAGGACCTGTCCGGCATCCGGGACGCCCGCATCTTCTTCATGATGCCGCCCGCCGTGCGCGGCCTGGGCAGCAGCGCGGGCTTCACCGTCGAGCTGGAGGACCTGGGCGGCCTGGGCCACGAGGCGATGCTGGCCGCTCGGGACCAGTTCGTCACCGAGGCCCGCAAGAACCCACTGCTGACCCAGGTGCGCCCCAGTGGTCTGGACGACACCGCCCAGCTGCAGATCACCGTGGACGACAGCAAGGCCGCCGCGCTCAACCTGTCCACCTCCGACGTGAACACCACGCTCTCGGTGGCGCTCGGCGGCTCTTATGTGAACGACTTCATCAACAAGTCGCGGGTCAAGAAGGTCTACATGCAGGGTGACGCGCCCTACCGCATGCAGCCGCAGGACCTGAACCACTGGTATGTGCGCAACAGCAGCGGTGAGATGGTGCCCTTCAGCGCCTTCGCCACCGCCGCCTGGGCCAGCGGCCCCGCCAAGCTGGAACGCTACAGCGGCATGTCCTCGTTCGAGATCGTCGGCTCCCCCGCGGCTGGCGTGAGCACCGGCACAGCGATGGCGGAGGTCGAAAAGATCGCCGCCAAGCTGCCCGTCGGCGTCACCTACGAATGGGCCGGCCAAAGCTTCCAAGAGCGGCTGTCGGGCTCACAGGCGCCGGCGCTCTACGCGCTGTCCATCCTGTTCGTGTTCCTGTGCCTGGCCGCGCTGTATGAAAGCTGGTCGGTGCCCTTCTCGGTGATGCTGGTGGTGCCGCTGGGCGTCATCGGTGCCGTGCTGGCCACCTGGCTGGCCGGGCTGCACAACGACGTCTACTTCCAGATCGGTCTGCTCACCACCGTCGGCCTGTCGGCCAAGAACGCCATCCTGATCGTGGAGTTCGCCCAGAAGCTGCACGACGAGGGCATGGACCTGCTGGAAGCGACCTTGCAGGCGCTCAAGCTGCGGCTGCGCCCGATCGTGATGACCTCGCTGGCCTTCGGCTTCGGCGTGCTGCCGCTGGCGATCGCCACCGGCGCCGCCTCGGCCAGCCGCCGCGCCATCGGCACCGGCGTGCTGGGCGGCATGGTCACCGCCACCGCGCTGGGCCTGGTCTTCATCCCGGTCTTCTACATGGTGGTCCGCGGCTTCTTCAAGCACCGCCAGGCGACCCCTTCCACCCCCACGACTCCGGAGAACGCGGCATGACGCGCGGCATCCTCATCCCCACCGCCCTCAGCCTGGCCCTGCTGGCCGGCTGTGTCACCACCCAGCCCAGCGGCCCCGGCGACCCGCAATGGCAGGCCCCGGTGCCCGCCACCCTGGGCGCCAGCGCCGTGCCCGGCGGCTCCGCCCAGGCCACGGCCGCCGAGCCCATGCCCGACTGGCAGACGGTGATCCTCGACCCGCACCTGCGCCAGCTGATCGGCCTGGCGCTGGACCAGAACCGCGACCTGCGGGTGGCGCTGCGCAACATCGACGCGGCCCGGGCCGCCGTCACCAGCGCCGCGGCGGACCGCCTGCCGACGCTCAACGCCTCGGCCGGCACAACCACCAGCAAGAGCGCCAACGACCTGAGCAGCAGTGGCCAAGGCGGCGTGAGCCGCCAGCACAGCGCCAGCCTGGGCATCTCCGCCTGGGAGATCGACCTGTGGGGCCGGCTGGCCCGGCTGGACGAAGCCGCCCAGGCCAAGCTGCTGGCCAGCGAAGCCACCGCCCGCAGCGTGCACGCCACCCTGGTGGCCGAGGTGGCCAGCGCCTGGCTGACCCTGGCGGCCGACCAGCAGTCACTGGCCTTCTACGAAGAGACCCTGGCCAGCCAGCAACGCACCCTGGCGCTCAGTCTGCGCCAGAAGGACCTCGGCGCCATCTCCGCCTTGGACCTGGCGGCCGTGCAGGCGGCCACCCAGACGGCGCGCCTGAGCACCGCCACCGCCCGCACCCAGGTCGCGCAGGACCTGAACGCCCTGCGCCTGCTGCTGGGCACCGAGCCGCCGGCCGACTGGCTGCCCGCCGGCGGCCGCCATGCCCTGGACCAGACGGCCGATGCGACCGCGCTGGTGGCGGTGCCCGCCGACCTGCCCTCCAGCGTGCTGCTGCGCCGGCCGGATGTGATGGCCGCCGAATTCACGCTGCAGGCCAACGATGCCAACGTGGCCGCCGCGCGGGCCGCGCTGTTCCCGACGCTGTCGCTGACCGCGGCGGCGGGCACGGCCAGCACCGCCCTCAGCGGTCTGTTCGCCAGTGGCAACAACACCTGGAGCGTCGCCCCCGCTTTGAGCGTGCCCATCTTCGACTGGGGCAGCCGGCAGGCCGCGGTGGACACGGCGCGCGCCACCCAGCAGGCTCAGCTGGCCACCTACGAGAAGACCCTGCAGACGGCCTTCCAGGAGGTGGCCGACGCGCTGGCCGTGCGTGCCCAGCTCGACGAGCGGCTGGACGCCCAGAACCAGCAGGTGCAGGCCTATGCCCAGGCCCTGGCACTGACCGAGACCCGGCAGAAGCTGGGCGCCGAGAGCGCCCTCACCGTGCTGGAGGCGCAACGCAGCTACTGGAGCGCGCGGCAAAGCCAGATCAGCCTGAAGCTGGCCGAGCAGACCAACCGCCTGACCCTGTTCAAGGCCCTGGGCGGCAGCTGACGCGGGCGGCCCCTCAGGTGTGGGAGCGAAAGCTGGCCGAGGCCTCTTCCACGTCCGTCCGGTCGGGCCGGCTGACGCTGTCACCGTCCCGGTCCCTCAGGGTGCGGAACAGCGCCGAGGCGGCCAGCGTGAAGACCGCCAGCAACAGGAAGGCCTTGTGCAGGGCCGGCAGCGCGCCGCCTTCCGCCCCGCTGGGGGCCTGGGCCAGGAAGTAGCCTGCGGCCAGCGTGCCACTGGCCAGGCCAAAACTCAGTGACAGCTGCTGGAAGGTGCTGGCGATGGTGCTGCCATCAGCTGTATCCCGCTCCCCCAGGTCCGCAAAGGCCATGGTGTTCAGGCTGGTGAACTGCAGCGAGTTGGCCAGACCCATCACCAGGCCCAGGCCGACGATGACCGGGAGCGGCGTGTTCAGCCCCACCAACGAGAACGCCGCGATGCAGGCCGCGACGATCCAGGTGTTGACCATCAGCACCCGCCGGTAACCAAAGCGGCCCAGCACCCGCTGGGCCAGCGCTTTCATCACCATGGCCGCCGCCGCGGCCGGCATCATCAAGAGGCCCGACTGCCAGGCCGGCATGCCCAGGCCCACCTGGTAGAGCAGCGGCAGCAGCAACGGCGTCCCGCCGATGCCCAGCCGGGTAAAGGTGCCCCCCACCACCGAGACACGGAAGGTGCGCACCCGCAGCAGGGCCAGGTTCAACAAGGGGGCGGGGTGGCGTTGGCTGTGCCACGCATAGCCCGCCATCAGCGCCAGTGACACCAGCAGCC
>JAYSCA010000283.1:0-4235 GCA_041915165.1 Ideonella sp. | reverse complement strand
GGCTGGATTTCCTCCAACAAGGCCTGAAAGGCCCAGAGGATCAAGGGATGGTTGTCGGCCAGCAGAACGTTCATGGCTCCCAGCGCCAGGAGCCTCGCACACGGCGCACACCCCTGAAAATTGTTGTTGTGCTGGCAGTGTAAGGAAACGCTGCGCCCGCTGCATCCGCAGGTCGTGGAGAAAGACCGGTTTCAGGGGGTTCGACACCACTGTAACAAGGGGGTCCATTGATCCAGGTCACGTTCGACCCGGCTGGGGGTGACGTCCCAGAGCGACAGACCGTGGGCCGCCAGGTGCACATAGTTCTGCGTGTCGCGCAGCGTGGCCAGCATCGGGGCCGGCAGCGTGGCGGCGAACTCCTGCAGGCGGTCCTGCGCGATGGTGTGCTCCTTCACCCGCATGCCCACCAGGCCCACGCGCGGGGGCTGCACCAGCGCCAGCTCGGCCAGTTCCTGCAGAAAGCCGTGGATGGCCTGGATGTCGAACAGGCTGGGCTGCAAGGGCACCAGCACCTGGTCCACGTGCGCCATCACGGCGCGCAGCTTCTTGCCGTGCAGGCCGGCCGGGGTGTCCACCACGGCCCAGTCGACGGTGGGTGGCGTGGCCAGATCGCCGGCGTCGTCCAGCCGCCAGCCCTGGATGGGCGCCACCGAGGCGGGCCGCAGCCCCAACCACTGGCGCGCCGACTGCTGTCGGTCCAGGTCCCCCAACGCCACGGCCTGCCCCGGCTGGGCCAGCGCCCCGGCCAGGTTCGTCGCCAGCGTGCTCTTGCCCACCCCGCCCTTGGGGTTCGCGACGGCAATGACTTGCATCCTTGCTCCTGCCTGCTGCAAACCAAGGTATGGTAGCGAGCGCATGGCCGAAATTGTCGTTCTCACCGCCCATCCGCGCCTCGAACATTCGCGCGTCAACCTGGCCCTGATGCAGGCCGCCCAGGCCCTGCCGGCCGAGCGGGTCCAGGTGCGTGACCTGTACGCCCTCTACCCCGACTACCTGATCGACACCGAGGCCGAACGGGCCGCGCTGGCCGAGGCCCGCCTGGTGGTCTGGCAATTCCCCTTCCACTGGTACGGCATGCCGCCGCTGCTCAAGCTGTGGCTGGACGAGGTGTTCGGCTTCGGCTGGGCCTACGGCATGGGCGGCGCCGCCCTGGAGGGCAAGGACCTGTGGCTGGTCGTCAGCACCGGTGGCACTGAGGCCAGCTACCACCCGGCCGGCCACAACCAGCATTTCATCGACGACTTCTGGGCCCCGATGGCGCAGACGGCCCAGGTGGCCGGCATGCGTTTCCTGCCGCCGCTGGTGCTGCACGGCGCCCACCGCGTCGGCGAGGGGGTGGTGGCCCGGCATGCCGCGCTGTTCGCCGACCGCCTGTCCCGCTACCCCTTCTGGCCCGAGCTGGAAGACCTGCCGCCCTTGCCGGGTTGCGAGATTCCGGCCGTCGACCGCCCCCACCGCGCCACCCCATGACGCCTGCCGACGCCCTGACCCACGCCAGCGCCCCCCTCAGCCATGGCTGGCTGCTGCAAAGCCTGGTCTACCTGGGCGCTGCCGTGCTGGCCGTGCCACTGGCCCGTCTGGCCGGCCTGGGCGCCATCATCGGCTACCTGGCCGCCGGCATCCTGATCGGCCCCTGGGGCCTGGCGCTGGTGACCGATGCCCAGGACATGCTGCACTTCGCCGAGTTCGGCGTGGTGCTGATGCTGTTCCTGGTCGGGCTGGAGCTGGAGCCGCGCCGGCTGTGGGCGTTGCGCCGGCCCATCTTCGGCTGGGGCAGCGTGCAGTTGCTGGCCTCGGCTGCGCTGATGACCGGCGTGGCCGTGCTGGCCGGGGTGGACTGGCACCTGGGCCTGGTCGTCGCCTTGGGCCTGGCGCTGTCCTCCACCGCCATCGGCCTGGGGGTGCTGGCCGAACGCAACCTGACCGGCACCACCTCCGGCCACAGTGTGCTCAGCGTGGCCCTGCTGCAGGACATCGCGGCCATCCCCATTCTGGCCATCGTGCCCTTGATGGCTGGCCAGCACCACGCAGGCCAGGGCTGGGTCGGCGCGCTGAAGGCGGTGGCGGTGATCGCCGGCATCGTGCTGGGCGGCCGCCTGCTGCTGCGCCCCGCGCTGCGCTGGATCGCCCGCAGCAAGACGCCCGAGATCTTCACCGCCGCCGCGCTGCTGCTGGTGGTGGCCACCGCGGCGCTGATGGAAGCCGTGGGCCTGTCGATGGCCCTGGGGGCCTTCCTGGCCGGCGTGCTGCTGGCCGAAAGCGAGTACCGGCGCGAGCTGGAAACCGATCTGGAGCCCTTCAAGGGCCTGCTGCTGGGCCTGTTCTTCATCGCGGTGGGCATGAGCATCGATTTTTCGGTGCTGCTGCACCGGCCTTTCATCGTGCTGGCCCTGGTGGTCGCCGTGCTGGGCCTGAAGGCCCTGGTGCTGTGGGCGATGGCCCGGCTCATGCCCATTCCGCTGGGCGAGCGACCGGTCTTCATCGTGCTGCTGGCCCAGGGCGGCGAGTTCGGCTTCGTGGTTTTCCAGGCGGCTCAGCAGCGGGGGGTGATCGACGCACGCACCGCTTCACTGCTGATCGCGGTGGTGGCCCTGACGATGTTGCTCACGCCCGTGCTGCTGCTGCTGGCCGACCGGGTGGCCGCCCGCCGCAGCGCCAACGGCCGCCCCGCCGCCCCGATGACCGAGCTCAACGAGGAGCAGGATGCGCCGGTCATCATCGTCGGCTTCGGCCGCTACGGGCAGATCGTCGGCCGGCTGCTCTATGCCAGCGGGCTCAAGGCCACGGTGCTGGAACACGATGCCGACCAGGTGGAAAGCCTGCGCAAGTTCGGCTGGCGGGTGTTCTACGGCGACGCCCAGCGGCTGGACCTGCTGCGCATGGCCGGCGCTGCCCAGGCCCGGGTGCTGGTGGTGGCGGTGGACGACATGGCGCAGAGCCTGGCCATCGTGGACCTCGCGCAGCAGCACTTCCCGCAGCTGACGCTGGTGGCGCGGGCCCGCAATGCCCAGCATTGGTACGAGCTGAACCGGCGGGGTGTCCTGCACATCGAACGCGAGACGCTGGACTCGGCCCTGATGAGCGGGCGCAGCGTGCTGGAGACGCTGGGCTTCCGGCCTTACCAGGCGCGCACGCTGGCCCAGCGCTTTCGCCGCCACAACGTCGCCCAGTTGCACGAGATGGCACCGCACTTCGGCGACGAGGCCCGCCTGATGGCCATGGCCAAGGCCGGCCGCCAGCAACTGGAGGCGCTGTTCGCCCAGGAACGGGAGGCCCAGGTGCAAGCCCGACAGCGCGCCGGGACCGAACCCGAGGGCACCGGATTCACCCCCTAGGCGCGGACGTTCAGACCGAATCTTTCTCGGCGACAGCCTCGCTACACTGGACGTTTGCCCTGCGGCCCACCAAAGTGGCCGCCGCACCCCTGTCGTAGGAGTTGTCTTTGATGAAGCCCGTCACCCAGGTTCTGGTGGTCAGTGCAGATGAGCCCTGGCGCAATGCCGTGGTGGGAGGACTCAATGCCGCCGCCGAGCGGCTGGACAACCCCTATGGCCTGCAGGCCCTGAGCTGCCCCTGCGATGAGCAGGCCCTGCAGGCGGTGCTCTCCACCGACACCAAAGGCGCCGACCTGCAGGTGGTGCTGATCGACCATGGCGAGCGGAACGCCGACACCCGCCAGCGCGAGCGCGCGGTGCACACCGCCCAGCAGATCATTGAGGCCCGGCCCGAGCTCTCGCTCTACATGCTGCTGGAGGACGACAGCGACAAGCTGCTGGTCGAGCAGTTGGCCAGCGACGCGGTGGATGGCTACTTCTTCCGCAGTGAGCAGGACTTCCACGGCTGGTTCCGCATCCTGGCCGCCGAGGTGGCCGAGAAGGCCGACACGCCCTTCTACGACGCGCTGTGCGACTACGTGGCCCAGGCCAAGGACAGCTGGCACACCCCCGGCCACGGCGGCGGCGATTCGTTCAAGGGCAGCCCCTGGGTGGGCGACTTCTACGACTTCGTCGGCGAGGAGATGCTGCGCGCCGACCTCTCGGTCAGCGTGCCAGAGCTCGATTCCCTGCTGCACCCCACCGGCGTGATCGCCCAGAGCCAGCGCCTGGCGGCCAAGGCCTTCGGGGCGCGCAAGACCTACTTCGCCACCAACGGCACCAGCACCTCCAACAAGGTGATCTTCCAGAGCCTGCTGGCCCCGGGCGACACCCTGCTGCTGGACCGCAACTGCCACAAGA
>JAYSCA010000282.1:0-4245 GCA_041915165.1 Ideonella sp. | reverse complement strand
GCGAACCGGCCTCGGTGCGGGCAGACAGGGAAGTGAGGGTGTGGCGGGCCCGCGCGGGCCGGTGCGCTCAGGAACTGCTGCCGTTGAGCAGCTCTTGCGCGTTCGCGATCAGCTTGTCGGCGATCTTTTCCGGATTGATCTGGAACTTGCCGTCCTTGATGGCCTGGGCGATGCGTTGCACCTTTTCGGCGTCGAACGACCCTTCCAGGGCACCCGAGCTCTGCAATTGCACGGCCGTGCTGGAGAGCTCGACCGTGGTGCTGTCGTCATCCTGGTCCTGATCCTGGACCGCGGCGTTCGTCTTCTTGGCCGAGCCGGCCGTCGTCCGGTCGGTGCTCAGGGCACTCACCGAGGCGAAATATTCGGGGGAACCGATCTTCATGATGTTCTCCTGCAGGCTCTGCTGTCAGCGAGCCCCATGATCCACTTCCACGTGAAAGCAGTATCGGAGGACTCTGACGGGAACTTTAGCGATTTTTTGCGGGGGCATGGCCAGGGAAATGGGGGCATTCACAGGTTGATTTCCACCGTCCCGTCGGCCACGGCCTTGCCGGTCAGCAGCTTGCCGCTGTCCACCCGCACCCGCACCAGCTGGCCTTCGATGCCAGGATTCATGGCGCGGCCTTCGGTGGCGGCAGCCCAGCCGGGGCCGTTGGCCACCACGCGGACGGTTTCGCCGGCGGCAAACCACTGGCGCGGCTTGAGGTCCGTCACCCGCAGCGTGGCGCCCGCGGGCAGGGGGCGCGACAGGGTACGGCCGACGGCCTGCGCCGCGTCCAGGATGGCGGCGCCCGGGGCGGCTGCCACGTCCACTTCAGCAGGCATCAGCTGCCCAGCGTCCAGTTCGGTGCCACCGGGCAAGGCGTCGCGCAGCACCAGGGCCTGGCGAAAGACATGCACCGTCACCGGCACGCTGATGTTCCAGGGCTTGGCGCCCTGGGTGCACTTCAGGCCGATGCGGGTGCGCCCCCAGGCCGGCAGGCCAGGGGGCAGATAGGGTTGGATGCGCTGGCAGGGGGCCAGGTGCAGCCGGGGGTCCATCTGACCCACCTCCACCTGGACCCGCAGTCCGGGCTGGTTGGCGGTGGGGGTGGCGGCTTCCTCGGCCAGGCGACTGACCTCGGCGCGCAGGCTGGCATCGAGGTTGGCCTGCTGGGCCTGGGCGCCCGACGCCATCCCCATGGCCAGCGCCAGGGCGGCCAGGGCGGGAAGGGGCAGGGCAGACAGTCGGTTCACGGCGCAATCCTGTGGGGTCAGGGGAGCACTGTAGGCAGCCGCCCGTGCGCCCGTGGCGGGAAATGCGGTGGCAGCGGCCCCTTATTCGGGTCTTTCCGGCGCAGGCCGACTCCCACAATCGCTGCACAGCGAGGACGTGTCCGGAGTGTGATCGGAACGTCCGCCGAAAACTGAAGTTCTGAAGTTCCAAAGGACGCCGGCCATGTTGAACCGCCTGACACAGAGCATGGACTTCCAGGCCCAGGCCCTGAGCCTGCGCGCGGAGCGTCAGCGTCTGCTGGCCAGCAACATCGCCAACGCGGACACGCCGGGCTATGTGGCCCGCGAGATGGACTTTGCCCAAGCCCTGCGCGAGGCCACCGGGTCGGTGCCGGTGGCTGGGCAGATGAACGTGACCCAGGCCGGCCACATCCAGCCACCGGCCGGGGCGCTCAGCGAATCGGGGTTGCGCTATGCCCTCAATTCGCAGACCAGCCTGGACAGCAACACCGTGGACATGGACCGCGAGCGGGCCAGCTTCGCCGAGAACTCGGTCAAGTACGAAGCCACGCTGCGCTTCCTGAACTCCCAGATCAAGAACGTGCTGGACGCGATGAAGAGCGCCAACCAGGGCTGAGCCGCAGCCCCCTGACCCCGAGGTGAACCCATGAGCATGTTCAAGGTCTTCGACATTTCCGGCAGCGCGATCAGCGCGCAGAGCCAGCGGTTGAACACCGTGGCCTCCAACCTGGCCAACGCCGACACCGTGGCCGGCCCGGACGGCAAGGCCTACAAGGCGCACGAGGTGGTCTTCCAGACCGTGATGATGGATGCCGCCGGCGCCGCCGCCAAGGGCGATGCCGACAACCCGCTGCTGACCAGCGCCGGGGTGCGGGTGTCCAACGTGGTGGAAGACCAGACCCCCGGGCGACGCGTCTTCGATCCCGGCCACCCCGAGGCCGATGCCCAGGGCTACGTCACCTACAGCAACGTGAACCCGGTGGAGGAGATGGTCAACATGATCTCGTCCTCCCGCTCGTACCAGAACAACGTCGAGGTCATGAACACGGCCAAGAGCCTGATGCTCAAGACCATCCAGCTGGGTCAGGGTTGAACCTGATCCTTCCCACCCCCTGAAGGACCGCCATGGCCGTCGACACCGTCAACAACACCTCGGGCACCAGCAGCAGCTCCAGCTCGGGCCTGTCCAGCACCAGCGCGACCGATCAATCGGACCGCTTCCTGAAGCTGCTGGTCACCCAGATGCAGAACCAGGATCCGCTCAACCCGCTGGACAACGCCCAGGTGACCAGCCAGATGGCGCAGATCAGCACCGTCACCGGCATCGAACAGCTCAACACCACCATCAGCGGGCTCAACTCGCAGTTCCTGCAGATCCAGACCATGCAGGGCGCGGCCCTGGTCGGCCACGATGTGGCGATCGAGGGCAACGCCCTGCGTCAGAAGGCGGGCAAGGGCGATGGCGGCTTCGAGCTGGCCAGCGCGGCCGATTCGGTCAAGGTACAGATCCAGACCGCCGACGGCACCACGCTGGACACCATCGACCTGGGCTCGCAGGCCGCCGGCAAGCACGATTTCAGCTGGGACATTCCCAGCGCCCGCCAGGGGGATGCGCTGACCTTCAAGGTCACGGCCACCGCCAAGGGCCAGGCCGTCGACACCCTGAGTCTGCAGAACCAGACCATCCAGGCGGTGAGCAACCTGGGCAGCACCATGGCCCTGGATTTGGACAACGGCAAGCGCGTCGCCTACGACGCGGTCTGGGCCTATTACTGACACACGGCAGCGCGGCTGAGCGCCTCCGCCCTTCACCGAGGAGATTCCCATGAGCTTCCAGCAAGGCCTGTCCGGTCTGAACGTGATGTCCAAGAACCTGGATGTCATCGGCAACAACATCGCCAACGCCAGCACGGTCGGGGCCAAGAGTTCGCGCGCCGAATTCGCCGATCTGTACGCCAACGCGCTCAACGGCTCCGGCGCCGCCCCGATCGGGATCGGCGTGCAGCTGGCGGCCGTGGCCCAGCAGTTCACCCAAGGCAACATCACCGCGACCGACAACGCCATGGACGTGGCCATCAATGGCAATGGCTTCTTCCAGATGAACGACCCGAAGGGCGAGGTCGTCTACTCGCGCAACGGTCAGTTCAAGGTGGACAACCAGGGCTATGTGATCAACAACCAGGGCCAGCAGCTGATGGGCTACGCGGCGGACACCAACGGCAACATCATCCAGGGCCCCACCAGCGCCCTGCAGCTGCCCACCGCGGGCATCAACCCGCAGGCCACCAGCAAGATCGGGATGGAGTTCAACCTGGACTCGCGCGAGAAGAAGACCGATCCCGGCGCCTCGGCCACGCCCCGCATCGACTTCACGGATTCGAGCACTTTCAACCAGGCCCGCTCGATGACCGTCTACGACGCCAAGGGGCAGCCGGTGTCGCTGAGCTACTACTACCAGAAGGCTGGCGACGACACCTGGAACCTCTACGCCACCGCCAACGGCGAGCCGCTGGCCGGCACGGCGGCCAACCCACAACCGGTGCAGACGCTGACCTTCTTGTCCGATGGCTCGACCGTGTCGCCCACCACCACCACGCTGAACATCCCGGCCTCGACCAACGCGGCCGGCGCCTCGACGCTGGCGATCAGCCCGGTCACGCTGGACATCTCCGGCTCGACCCAGTTCGGCTCGGCCTTCGGCCTGACCGACCAGACCCAGGACGGCTTCGCGCCCGGCCAGCTGACCGGCGTGTCCATCGACAAGAGCGGCGTGGTGCTGGCGCGCTACTCCAACGGCCAGACCAAGTCGGCCGGCCAGATCGAGATCGCCACCTTCCGCAACGTGCAGGGCCTGACGCCGGCCGGCGGCAACGCCTGGCACGCCACCATCGCGTCCGGGCAGGCCATCAAGGGTGTACCCGGGTCGGGCAACCTGGGGGTGCTGCAATCGGGGGCGGTGGAGGATTCCAACGTCGACCTGACCGGCGAGCTGGTCAACATGATCACCGC
>JAYSCA010000281.1:0-4249 GCA_041915165.1 Ideonella sp. | reverse complement strand
CTGGGCCTCCAGCCCATCGAAGCCAGCCGGCGCCCGAAAGCCCACAGCCTCCAGTTCGCCCGACATGGCTTCGCAAAAGCAGTCCGGCGTGATGTCGTCCAGCACCTCGGCACCAAAGTCGGCTGCGGCCATAGGCCCGCACCATGTCGGTGCTTTCTTGTGAGCCAACAAGCCCATCTGGAGCCCGGTGAGGTCGCTGTGCCCCACCCAGCGGGTTCCTTGCGCCACGCTCTTGGCCAGCAGATCCCAGTCCAGACGATCCAGCAAACGCGTCAACCCGTAGCCGCCGCGCGTCGCCATGGCCACCGAGGGCGCGGCCGCTGCGACCCGGTGAATGGCGGCCAGCCGCTCGTCGTCCGTCCCGGCGAAGCGCTGGTGCTTGCAGGTCGCCGCCTCATCGATGTGCACGTCGAAGCCGCGTTCTTTCAGACGGCGCGCCGCCAGACGCAGCGGCGCGGCCTTCAACAACACGCCGGCAGGCGAATAGATGATCAGGGAGGAATCAGCGGTCATGATGAACTTGAAGCAGGAGGAAATCCCGCCAGGGCCTCGGGAGGCAGTTCCAGTGCCTCGCCCGCGGGAATGGAAAGTGGCTCTGGCAGGTCGGCTTGCGGTGACACGGCCTCCGCGGCGGCAACCGCCTGCCGGGCCCGCTGCTGCGCGCGCCGCTCCGCAAAGAAGTCCCGCAGAAGCTGGCCGCAGGTCTCGGCCATCAGCCCCCCCTGCACCAGCGTGTGGTGGTTGAGCTGCGGGTGGGCGAACAGATCCACCACCGAACCGGCCGATCCGGTCTTGGGGTCGAATGCGCCGAACACCACGCGCTTGAAACGCGCGTGCATCAGGGCCATCGCACACATCGCGCAGGGCTCAAGCGTCACGAACAGCTCGCAGTCCGGCAACCGGTAGTTCTCGGCCAGTTGCGCCGCGTGACGCAAGGCCACGAGCTCGGCGTGGGCGGTCGGATCGTGGGTGGTGATCGGCCGGTTGTAACCGGTGGCCAGCACCTGGCCGTCGCGCAGGATCACGGCCCCTACGGGCACCTCCCCCGCCAGCCAGGCGTTCTGCGCCTGGTCCAGGGCGATCCGCATGGCGAACTCGTCCTGGGCAGAAAATGAGGGCTCTTCTGAAGGGGAGGTCGGAGAGGTCATGATCGGTCTCAGTGGACCGGCATCATGCCACGAGGGATACCTGTCTCAGCGCAGCATCAGCGCCAGCAACGGCGCCATCAGGACGTTGAGCACGCCGACCAGGACCATCACCAAACCGGCGACCGCGCCTTCCTCCTGCCCGACCTGGTTGGCCTTGGCCACGCCGGCGCCGTGAGCGCCCATGCCAAACAGTGCACCGCGCGCCAGGCTGCTGCGCAGGGGCAGCCAACGCAGCAGGCCCTCACCCAGTGCCGCGCCCAGCACCCCAGTGAACACGACGAACACCGCCGTCAGATCCGGCACGCCCCCGATGTCGCCCGACACCGTCATCGCAAACGGCGTGCTGATGGAGCGCGGCAACAGGCTCAAGCGCAGTTCACCGCCCACGCCCAGCACGCTGGCCAAACCCCATGCGGACAGCATCGCCGCCGCGCTGCCAGCCACCATGCCCATCAGCAAGGCCGGCCAATGGCGACGGATCAGCGCCCGCTGTTCGAAGATCGGCACAGCGAACGCCACCGTCGCCGGGCCCAGCAGCAGCACCATCCAGTGCGTTCCCCGGATGTAGTCGGCGTAGTTCTCATGCGCCAGCAGCACCAGCGCGATCAACACCGCTGGCGTCACCGCCAGCGGCATGCTCCACCAGCGAGGGTGCAAGCGATGAAACGACTTGGCGGCCATGTAGATCACGATCGTGATCGTCGACCAGCCAAGTGTCTGCAGCAGCGCGTTCATGGTGATGAATCCTTCAGGCCGCCGTGTGGCGATGGGCCAGGCGCAGCGTGATGTCCACCACCACGGAGGTCACGGCCATCACCGTCAAGGTGCCCAGCACAATCACGGCCAGGATCTTCATCCCCAGCCAACCGAACAGTTCCGGGTGGTCCAGCACCGCCGGCACCGCAGGCACAAAGAACAGCAGCATCTCGGCCAGGAACCAGCGCGCACCTTGACGCAGGCTGCCCAGTTGAATCCAGCCGGTGGCCAGGGCCAACAGCAACAGGGCCATGCCGACAATCCCGCCCGGCAAGGGCATGCCACTCAAGCGGACCAGGGCCTCGCCCGCCCCCCACGCCAGCATCAGCATGGCAATCTGCACCAGGCGGTGGTGCCGCCACTGGCGACGCGCCATCACGGACATGTCATGCAAGCTCATAAGGGAAACCTCCTGTTGACTTGCAATGTATGTCGCAACGCAGCATGATGAAAGCGAATTGTTCTACTAACTTCAATTCCAAATTGGAATGGATATCAAACTCCGCCCTCTGCGGGCCTTGGTCGAGGTGATGCGCCAGGGCGGCTTCTCACAAGCCGCCCGCACGGTGTTCGCCACCCAGTCGGCCGTCAGCAAGGCCGTGCGCCAACTGGAGGACGACCTGGGTTTCGTGTTGCTCGACCGCGAGGTGCATCCACCCCGGCTGACCGCGGCCGGGGAGATCGTCTATCGCCGCGCCCTGACCCTGCTGACCGAGCAGGACGACCTGCTGGCTGAACTGAATGCCTTGCGCGGCCTGCAGCGCGGTGAGCTGCGGCTGGGCTTGCCCCCGATCGGCAGCAGCCAGCTGTTCGCCCCGGTGTTTGCCGCTTTCCGCGCGCGCTATCCCGGCATCGACATCCGGCTGGTCGAGCACGGCTCCAAGCGGCTGGAAGAGGTGCTGCGCGCTGGCGAAATCGACCTGGCCGGGCTGTTGGCCCCGGTGGCGGATGACTTTGATTGCAAGCCCGTGCGCCAGGAACCCATCATGGTGCTGATCGCGGCCAGCCACCCGTTCGGTCAGCTGTCCGAGGTGGCTCTGGGGCGGCTGTCCGCCCTGCCCTTCCTGCTGTTCGAATCAGGCTTCGCGCTCAACCCGATCATTCTGGAGGCCTGCCAGCAGGCCGGCTTCACGCCAACCGTGGCCGCCCGCACCAGCCAGATCGACTTCATGATCGAGCTGGTTGCCGCGGGCCTGGGCATCGGCTTCCTGCCCCGGATGATGGCCGAGCAGCGCCGCCACGCCGGTGTGCGCACCGTGCATCTGACCGAGCCCGCGCTCACCTGGCAGATGGCCCTGGCCTGGCGGCGCGGCGCCTACCTGTCCCATGCAGCCCAGGCCTGGCTGGACCTGATCAACCCCACCGCCGGCTGAAGCGCCGCGGCGGGTGCACGCCCCCTGCGCCCGTCAGAGGTGCAGAGGCCAGGTGCCCAGCACCCGGTGCTCCGTACGCCCCAACAGGCTGTGGATCAGCACGAACTCCTGCACCGTCCAGGCAATGGGGGCCACGGCCTCCTCGGGCAACTCGCGCGGGGCGTAGGTCAGCGTGACATGCGGCGTGAACCGCGTCTCGACCCAACGGCCCAGGCCTTCCCGGGCCATCGCCAGCCCCAGCTGACGCTGGAAGTCCAGCAAGGCGGCCTCGTGCGCCGCGGCCGAGCGCAGCACATAGGGTGCCTTGTCGCGCCGCAGGCGAAAACTCGCCACCCGGTCGAACACCACCTCGAAGGGTGCGACGCGGAGCGAGGCGGCCGCACGCGAAGCAGCTTCGACCAGATCCTCCGGCACACCGGCATGGTCACCCAGGTGGTGCAAGGTGATGTGCAAGCGCTCCGCGGCAATGGGCTTGCTGCGCAGGCCATGGGCCTCGCGCAACGCCAGGCTGGTCTGGACCACCTGTTCGCACGCCACCCGCGACGGGCGCAGCGCGAAGAAGAGCCGATCGGTCGGCGGCACGGCCGCCGGCGCCTCAAAACCCATCAGCGAGAGCTGATCGCCCACGCGCTCACTCCCACTCGATGGTGGCGGGCGGCTTGCTCGAGACGTCGTAGGTCACGCGGTTGATGCCGCGCACCTCGTTGATGATGCGGCTGGAGACCTTCTTGAGCAGGCTGTAGGGCAGCTCGGCCCAGTCCGCCGTCATGAAGTCGCTGGTCTGCACCGCGCGCAGCGCCACCACGTAGTCGTAGGTGCGGCCATCGCCCATCACCCCGACACTCTTGACCGGCAGGAACACCGTGAAGGCCTGGCTGGTTAGGTCGTACCAGCTCTTGCCCGAGTTCGGATCGATGGTGGCGCGCAGCTCTTCGATGAAGATCGCGTCGGCCCGCTTGAGCAGATCGGCGA
>JAYSCA010000280.1:0-4264 GCA_041915165.1 Ideonella sp. | reverse complement strand
GCCGGCCTGGCGGTGGTGGAGGGCCTGCGGCGCATGCCACGCGGCGGCAGCCGGCAGGCCTTCATGCAGGCCATGGAGAGCCTCGCCGGCTGGGATGCCGGCGGTCTGGTGCTGCAATGGGATGCCCAGCGCCGTCAGGCCATCTCGGCAGTGGCCATGACGGTGCTGGACCGCGAAGGCCGACCGATCCGCTGAGGACCGGTCGCCTTCGCCACCGTCACTTCAGCGTCGCCAGGTAGGCGATGACATCGGCCCGCGCCTTGGCGTCGGGCAGCCCGTCGAACTTCATCTTGCCGCCAGGGATCGCCTTCTTGGGCAGCGTCAGGTAGGCGTCCAGCTGATCGGCCGTCCAGACCTTGCCGCTGGCCTTCAAGGCATCGGAATAGGCGAAGTCGCCGATCGCACCGGCCTTGCGGCCGAAGCTGGCAAAGAGCGACGGGCCCTTCTTGTTCTTGCCTTCCTTGGTGCTGTGGCACTCGGCGCAGTTCTCGGCGTAGACGCCGGCGCCAACCTTGGCGTCGCCGGCCGCATGGGCCGGATGGGTGCCGGCCGCCAGCGCCAGCAGCGCCAGGCTGCCGCAGCTCAGCAGGTGTTTCGGGGAACGCATGGTGATTCCTTCGGGGTCAGAAGCTGGTCCAGGCAAACAGGAACAGCGTGTTGTTGTCGGACGCCTTGCGGCCACTGCCGTCGTAGTTGCTGGAGGCGCCGTTGTACTGGTTGTAGGCGGTGTACTGCAGGCCCAGGCGCAGGTTGGCCCAGGGCGACAGCCACGAGCCTTCCTTGCCCCAGGGCGTCCAGTCGGCCTGGAAGACCGTGCCGCGCGTGTTGGGCACCAGCGCCGTGTTGCCACCATAGAGCACGCTGTCGCGGTCCCCGGTGGTGACGAAACGGCCCAGGCTGAAGCCATAGGTCTGCAGGTAGTTGTAGGAGGCGTTCAGGCGCGTCTCGCGCAGATAGCCGCGGGCGTGGTCGGCGCCACCGGATGCCAGCAGCGCGTCGCGGTTCTGGCGTTCCCAGATGTAGCTGCCCTGCACGGTGAACATGTGCTCACGCGTGCCCAGGAACTGGTACTGACCGTCGATGCCGAGGTCGTGGTAACGGTTGGTGGGCGCACCCGACTGGCGGTCCGGCTGGATGGCGGCGTTGAAGCCGAACAGCCCCAGCGAGTAGGCCTGGCTGTGGCGGTCCTGGAACCAGGCCAGGCGCCAGTAGCCAGCGTTCGAGACCCGCCCCGGGTCATCGGCCGTGCCCAGGCTCATCCGTTCCTGCAGCGTGCGCGACATGTCCCGGTAGGCGCCCAGTTCGGCGTACCAGCTGTTGTCATAGAAGCCATAGCCACTCAGCCCCAGCACGTGCTGCTCCAGCCCGCCATTGATCAGGGTGCCGGTTTCCGGGCCGCTGAAGCCCAGCGCCGAGCCCACGTACGGATAGCCCCAGACCGGCATGGTGTTGAACGGGTCCTGCACGCCGGGGTTGTTGTTGAGTGACAGGCCCAGCGTCAGGTCCTTGCCGGCCAGCTCGGTGGCGTGGGCAAAGCGCACGTCCATCTGGTCCATCGAGGTGGACTTGCCGATGCCGTCATAGGTGATCTGCGTGAAGGTGCCCAGCTGGTCGGCCAGACGGCCGGCGATGAACAGCGAGGCCTCGTCCAGGGTCTTGTTGTTGTTCAGCTTGGCGCCATCGGCCGGCGGCTCGGCCTGGTCCTTGGCGGTGCGGGTCATCGACGCCACCAGCATGCCCGACAAGGGCAGCTTGCCCGGCTGGCCATCGGTGTCGGTGTAGCCGCCCAGCTTGAACTTGACGCCAAACGGCGTCAGTTGCGGGCCGTAGCCGCCCACGTGGCACGCCACGCAGTCCTGGCCGGTCTGGCGGGCGTAGCTGGGCACGGCGTGGCTGGGCCCGGCGGCCATCAGGCCGCCCAGCAGCGCCGCGAGGGCGCCCCAGCCGCGGGTGAAACGGGTCAAGGTCATGCAGTCTCCTGTCGGAAAGCGGGTTGGGAATTCGTGTGGGGGCGGTGGCGACTCAACGGGCCGGCGGCCACATGGCGGCTAGCACGCCATCCCGACGCACCCAGTGGTGCCACAGCGCGGCCGCGGCATGCATGCCGATCAGCCCCGCCAGCGTCCAGGCCAGCTTCACGTGCCAGTCCTCCAGCGTGTCGGCCAGGTCGGGGTCCGGGCCCATCAGCGCAGGCAGGCTGCCACCCCAGGGCAGGTTCACGGTCTGGCCTTGGGCGCTGCTCAGCACCCAGCCCAGCACAGGCAAGGCCAGCAGCAACAGGTACAGCAAGGCATGGGTGCCCGACGCGATCCAGCGCTGCCAGGCGGGGTCCTCGGTCGCCGTCTCCGCCAGACGCCAACGGGTGCGCAGCACCAGGCGCGTGAGGGCCAGCAGACCGATGCATAGCCCGGCCCAGCGGTGGAACACCAGCAAGGCGTGGCTCAGGGCATCGCCGTCCACCCAGTCGCGCCCCAGGATCAGGGCGAAAGCGGACAGCAGGACCAGCACGGTCAGCCAGTGGGCCGCGACGATCGGCCGCGGATGCCACGCACGGGACGTGGTCAGGGATTCAGAGGAAGCCATGGTTGCTCTTGGAGCATGGAACATGGCGTCAGCCTAGAAGCGGCCAACCTTCAAAAGCCTGACAGTGCCGCGCCGCCCGGCGCCACGCGCGGCTCAGCGCAGCGCAGTGTCGCGGGGGTCTCGGGCCGGGAAGGTGACGCGCACCAGCAGGCCCCGCCCGGCCCCGCCGGCCAGCAATTGGACGGTGGCATGGTGGCGCTCGGCCACCTCCCGCACGATGGACAGGCCCAGGCCGCTGCCCCCGGGCGCAGCGTCCGGGGTCTGGAAGAAGCGGTCGAAAACCTTGTCGCGCAGGGTGGGCGGAATGCCCGGCCCCTCGTCCTCCACCTCCAGCCAGGCGCCGCCCGGCGTGGCCGTGCCGCAGCGCACGGTGACATGGTCGCCCCGGGCGCTGTGGCGGATGGCGTTGTGGATCAGGTTGCCCAGCAGCTCGTGCAGCATCCAGTCGGAGCCCCACACCACCGCCGGCGCGGTCTCGAACCCCAGGTCCACCCCCGCGGCGAGGGCCGGGTCGAGCCACAGCGAGGCGCCCTCTTCCAGCAGCAGCGCCAGGTCCACATCGTGCAGCGTCTCCGCCGCCACCGCCTGCGGGCCGGAACGCGCCAGCGCCAGCATCTGGTGGGTGGAACGGGTCATGCGCTGCAGCGCCGCCTGCATCGCCGCCAGCCGTTCGCGCTGCGGCCCATCGGCCGCACGGGCGGCCAGTTCGATCTGGTTGATCACCCCGGCCAGCGGCGTACGCAGCTGGTGGGCGGCATTCGACAGAAAGGCCTGCTGCGCCTGCGCCGCTTCGCGCAGGTGGCCCATCAGGCGGTTCAGGGCGCCGACCAGCGGCTTGAGCTCGCTGGGCAGCGGCGATTCGGGCATGGCGCTGAGGTCGTCCGGCGCCCGCTCGCCCACCTGCTCGCTCAGACGGTCCAGCGGCCCCAGCGCCAGGTTCACGCCCAGCCAGACCAGCCCCAGGGCCAACAGCAGCAGGACCAGGTTGGGCACGACGGTGTCCACCAGCACATGGTGGGTCTGCGCCACCCGGCGCTCGGTGGTCTCCGCCACCACCACCGTCACCGGCCCGACCGGCGAGTGGTGTGGCAAGGCCACCACCCGCACGTCCTCGCCGGCCCAACGGGTGTCGGTGAACTCGGCCCAATCTGCCCTGGGCGGTGGCACCAGGGCCAACAGGCGCGCATCGCCGCCCAGCACCGCCCCGTGTCCGTCGGCCACCGCGAAGTAGAGCTGGTCACGCCCGTCGGCGCGCTGCATGGCCTGCACCGTGCGCTGCAGATGGGGTCCCAGGTCATCGTCGTGGGCGTCGTCGGCATCCACATCCAGCCGCGTGGCCAGTGCGATGGCAATGCGCGAGAGCGCCAGGTCCTGGTTCGCGCGGGCCCGGTCGGACCACTGCAGATAGTCGTACACGGCGCTCAGCACCAGCACGGCCAGCAGCGGCCACCACAACATGCGCAGCAGCCGGCCACGCAGCGAGGGCGGGTCCTTCAGGGTCATGCGGTCTCGATGTCCAGCCGGTAGCCAATGCCCCGCACGGTGCGGATGGTCACCCCGCTGTCGGCCAGCTTGCCGCGCACCCGGGAGACATAGATCTCGATCGCGTTGTCGGTGATCTCCTTGTCCCAGCGGCTCAGGCTGTCGGCCAGCTTGCGCTTGGCCAGCACCTTGGGCATGG
>JAYSCA010000279.1:0-4272 GCA_041915165.1 Ideonella sp. | reverse complement strand
GCCTCGCTGAGCTCGCGCCCGATGCCCCAGGTGGACAGCGCCTCGTGGCCGCGCTGGCGGGTCTTTTCGGTGGACTGGCCGCGCAGCACGTCGATCAGGTGGGCGGTGCCGAAGCCGAAGCCCGAATGCTGGTGGCAGCGGTAGATGCAGGACAGCGCCATGCGCGCCGCCTCGGTCGCGTCCCAGCGGGCCGGCGGCTCCAGGCAGTTGTCGCAGTTCATGCAGCGCCAAGCCTCGGGGCGCTCCTCGCCGAAGTACTGCAGCAGGCGCACGCGCCGGCAGTCCAGGCTCTCGCACAGCGCCAGCAGGGCGTCGAGCTTGCCGCGCTGCAGGCGCTTGAAGTCGTCCTCGGCGGTGCTCTCGTCGATCATGCGGCGCTGGTTCACCACATCGGCCAGGCCGTAGCTCATCCAGGCCTGGGCCGGCTCGCCGTCGCGCCCGGCGCGCCCGGTCTCCTGGTAGTAGCCCTCGATGTTCTTGGGCAGGTCCAGGTGGGCGACGAAGCGCACATCGGGCTTGTCGATGCCCATGCCGAAGGCCACGGTGGCCACCATCACCAGCCCGTCCTCGCGCAGAAAGCGGTCCTGGTGCACGCGCCGCACCTCGGCGTCCAGGCCGGCGTGGTAGGGCAGCGCGGTCACGCCCTGCTCGCACAGCCAGTCGGCCGTGTCCTCCACCTTCTTGCGGCTCTGGCAGTAGACGATGCCGGCCTCGCCCGGGTGCTCGTCCTGCAGGAAACGCAGCAGCTGCTGGCGCGCGTTGTCCTTCTCGACGATGGTGTAGCGGATGTTGGGCCGGTCGAAGCTGCTGAGGAAGGTCTGCGCCTCCTGCAGCGCCAGCCGGCTGACCATGTCCTCGCGGGTCAGCGCGTCGGCGGTGGCGGTGAGCGCCACGCGCGGCACGCCGGGGTAGCGCTCGGCCAGCAGGCCCAGCTGCAGGTAGTCCTCACGGAAGTCGTGGCCCCACTGGCTCACGCAGTGCGCCTCATCGATCGCGAACAGGCTCAGCTTGCCGCGCTCGTAGAGCGAATCCAGCATGGCCAGGAAACGCGGGTGTGTGATGCGCTCCGGCGCGGCGTAGAGCAGCACCAGCCGCCCCGAGAGCAGCTCGCGCTCGACGTGCTGCACGCCCTCCAGGTCCAGCGAGGAATTGAGGAAGGCCGCGTGCACCCCGGCTTCTTCCAGCGCGCCGACCTGGTCCTGCATCAGCGCGATCAGCGGGCTGACCACCACCGCCACCCCCTGGCCGGCCCGGTGGCGGGCGATGGCGGGGATCTGGTAGCACAGGCTCTTGCCGCCCCCGGTGGGCATCAGCACCAGCGCGTCGCCGCCGGCGATCACCTGCTCGACGATGGCGGCCTGGTGGCCCCGGAAGGCGGTGTAGCCAAAGACTTCCTGCAGGATGTCGAGAGGTTCGGTCGAGAGCGAGGCGGGCATCGCCCGAGATGGTACCCGCCCACGGGCAGGATTACCGCGACGGCGAGCCGGGACGGATGGCCACCGCCCCACCCGCCACGCACTGGCCCAAGCCAAGGTCGCAATGGGCCCCGGGGTCGGGCAGCACCTGGCAGATGGACATCCGCCCGGAGGCCGCCAGCGCCGCCTTTTCCTGCGCGGTGACCTGGGCGGCCAGCGCCTGCAGTTCCGCCTCGCGGTTCACCCGCGTGGACCAGACCAGGTAGCGGGACGGCCCGCCGCAGGCCCGGGCCCCGACCGGCAGGGTGCGGCACTGGCTGTCCGTGGTGCAGTGGGGCGCGGCGGTCAGCGTCTGCAGTTGCGCCAGGGGCGACAGCGGCTCGGGCGTGGCCGTGGCGCAGGCCGACAGCCCCGCCAGCAGACCCAGGATCGGCCACCCGCGGGTGGCGAAGGACGGAAGGTGTGCGGTCAGCATGGCCAGGAGGGAACGCGTGGGCGGGCCCCCACTGTAGCGATGTCCGCCTCAGCCGCCCAGCAGCTCGACGCCCCGCGCCAGCAGCGCGCCGCCCCCCACCAGCCAGACCCACAGCAGCGTGCCCAGGGCCAGCGGACGCAGACCCGCCGCGCGCACCCCGGCCCAGCGGGTGTTCAGACCCAGCGCCGCCATGGCCATCGCCAGCATCACCGTGCCAGCCCGACTGGCCTCGGCCTCCAGCGCGGCCGGCAACCAGCCAGTGGAGTGCAGCAACACCATGGCCAGAAAGCCCCAGGCGAACCAGGGCGTGTGGCCGCCCCGGCGGGCCGCGGCCGGACCGTCGTGCCGGGCCAGCCAGCGCGAGGACAGCAGCAGCAGAAACGGCGCCAGCAGCATCACCCGCACCATCTTCTCGATCACCGCCACGCCAGCGACGTCGGCCCCCATGGAGCGCCCGGCTGCCACCACCTGGGCCACCTCGTGCACCGTGGCGCCCAGGTACAGGCCCAGGCCGGTGCCGCCCTGGGGCAGCAGGGCCCAGTGGGCCGCCACGTCCCCCAGCACCGGGTAGAGGAACACCGACAGCGTGCCGAACAGCACCACGGTGCTGACGGCCACCGTGGCCTCGCCGTTGCGGGCCCGCACCACCGGCTCGGTGGCGATCACCGCGGCCGCGCCACAGATGGCGCTGCCCGCGCCGATCAGCAGCGCGGTCGGCCGGTCCAGCCCCAGCCAGCGCGGGCCGACCCAGGCCGCCAGCGCGAAGGTGCTGCTCAGCATCCCGACCGCCAGCAGCACGCCGCCGAGGCCGACATGGGCCAGGTCCTGCACCGTCAGGCCCAGGCCGAACAGCATCACCCCGGCCCGCAGCAGCCGCTGGCGCGACAGCGCGGCGCCATGCTCGGCCGGTGCCAGCCAGTGCGACGGCAGCCCATTGCCCACGCCAATGCCCAGCAGCAGCGCCAGGGTCAGGGTGCCGATGCCGTGGTGCTCGAACACCGGCCAGTGCCCCACCCGCAGCGCGACGGCGGCCAGCACCGCGCACAGCGCCAGCCCGGCGGCGTGCTGAAGCAGCCAGCGGCGGCCATGGTGCAGGCGCCCGGGCGACAGGGGCAGGACAACAGGGGTGGACGGCATGGACAGCTCCGGACAGAACAGCGATGCGCCAGTGTTCCGGCCCCGGATCAACCCGTCCAACAGATTGTTTTCGTCATATCAATCGACAAAATCGTTATAAAGTACCGCGATGGACGTGCTGCACCTCACCCTGCGCCAATTGCAGATCTTCGTGGCCGTGGCCCGCAGCGGCAGCACCACCGCCGCGGCCGAAACCATCGCCCTGTCCCAGTCGGCCACCAGCGCCGCGCTGCAGGAGCTGGAGCGCCTGCTGGCCCTGCGCCTGTTCGACCGGGTGGGCAAGCGCCTGCTGCTCAACGACAACGGCCGCGCCCTGCTGCCCCGGGCCGAGGCCCTGCTGGCCGGCGCCGCCGATGTGGAACGGCTGGCCCGCGACGCCGACGCCCAGCGGGGCGCGCTGCGCATCGGCGCCAGCCTGACCGTGGCCGACCACGCCCTGCCGCCGCTGCTGGCCGCCTTCCTGGGCGAGCGCCCGCGCACGGCCCCGCACTGGGCCACCGAGGTCGCCGTGGGCAACACCGCGCAGATCTGCGCCCAGGTGGCGGCCTTCGAACTGGACATCGGCCTGATCGAAGGCCCCAGCCACGAACCCACCTTGGTGGCCCAGCCCTGGCTGGAGGACGAGCTGGTGGTGGTCGGCACCCCGGCGGTGGCCGCCGACCAGGGCGCCAGCCTGACCGCGCTGCGCGAGGCGGTGTGGCTGCTGCGCGAGGCGGGATCCGGCACGCGCGAGGTGAGCGACCAGGCGCTGGCGCCGCTGATCGGACCCTACCGGCGTCGCATCACGCTGGGCAGCAACGAGGCGCTGCGCCAGGCCGCACTGGCCGGCCTGGGCCTGGCCTGCCTGTCGCGCCACGTGGTGGCCGACGCGCTGACGCGCGGCCAGCTGCGGATGGTGGTGGCCCCGCTGCCGCGCATCAGCCGGCAGTGGCACTGGGTCTGCCCCGCCGGGCGCCTGCCCACCCCGGCACTGGCGGCGTTGATCGCCCTGCTGCCAGCGGTCACTCCCGCCCAAACAGGGGTGGCCGAGGGGGCCGATCGGCGATAATCTCGCCCCTTCAGCGACGGGAATTGAGCGCCTTTGCCGGCCCTGCCCGCGCCCGTCCCCACAGGAGAGCCCCACCTTGGCCAGCGTCAACAAAGTCATCATCATCGGCAACCTGGGCCGCGACCCGGAAGTGCGCTACACCCCCAGCGGCGCCGCCGTCTGCAACCTGCGCCTGGCCACCACCCGCAACTGGAAGA
>JAYSCA010000278.1:0-4277 GCA_041915165.1 Ideonella sp. | reverse complement strand
ACCCTGCGCGCCGATCAGCCGCGCAACCCGGCCTCGGTGTTCAAGCTGGTCACCACCTATGCCGCGCTGGATCGGCTCGGCCCGGCCTGGACCTGGCAGACCCCGGTGCTGCTGACCGGGCCGGTGCACGACGGCGTGCTTGACGGTTCGGTGGTGCTGCGCGGCACCGGCGACCCGACCTGGGTGCTGGAGCGGGTCTGGCTGCTGTTGCACCATCTGCAGCAGCGCGGTGTGCGGACCATCCGGGGCGACATCCTGCTGGACCGCAGTGCCTGGCAGCTGCCGCCGAGCTCGGCCGCCGACTTCGACGGCGAGGCCAGCAAGGCCTACAACGTGCAGCCCGACGTGCTGCTGCTGAACTTCAAGTCCCTGACGCTGCGCTTCGCGCCGCAGCCCGACCAGGGCGTGGCCCGGGTCAGCATCGAGCCGGCGCTGGACGGCGTGGCCCTGCCGGCCAGCGTGCCGCTGAGCCCCCGCCCCTGCGGCGACTGGCGCAGCGTGCTGCAGGCGGACTGGCGCGACCCGCTGCGCATCCAACTGGCCGGCGGTTTCGGCGCGGACTGCGGCGAAAAGACCTGGCCGGTGGCCTATGCCGACCCGGCCAGCTACAACGCGCGGCTGCTCACCGCGCTGTGGCGCGAGATGGGTGGCCGGCTGGAGGGCCAGGTGCGCGAGGGCTCGACCCCCGCCACGACACCGACCTGGACCGAGGACTCCCCGCCGCTGGCCGAGGTGGTGCGCGACATCAACAAGTTCAGCAACAACCTGATGGCCCAGCAGCTCTTCCTGAGCCTGGGCGCGACGCTGCGCCCGGACAACCGGCAGCCGACCGGGCCGGACGATGCCCGGGCCGTGGTGCGGACCTGGCTGGCCGAGCGCCTGGGGGCCGCGCAGGCCGCGCAGATCACGGTGGACAACGGCTCGGGCCTGTCCCGCGAGACCCGCATCAGCGCCGCACAACTGGCCCAGCTGCTGCTGCAGGCCTGGCGCAGCCCGGTGATGGCCGAGCTGGTCAGCTCGCTGCCGGCCAGCGGGGTGGACGGCACGCTCAAGCGCTCCACCGTCAGCGGCGGCCGGGCCCATCTGAAGACCGGCTCGCTGCGCGACGTGGCGGCCCAGGCAGGCTTTGTGCTCTCGCGCAGCGGCCGTCGCTATGTGCTGGTGGCGCTGGTGAACACGCCCCAGGCCGGCCGCGCCCGCCCCGCGCTGGAGGCCCTGACCCAGTGGGTCATGGACGACAGCCCGGGCCCCTGAGCCCCGGGCGCCTGCCCACGCTCAGAACGGGTTGTTCTCGGCTCGGGTGATCGCCAGGTTGCCCAGCTGCACATGGGCCATGTAGGCGTTCAGGTGGAACCCATCCACCCACAGGCTCTTGGTGGCCGAGGTGTCGCTGGTGGCGGTGTTCGTCGTGCAGGTCAGCAGCGTGCCGGAACCGCTGAGGTACCCATTGCTGTCCACGGATGCCGCATCGGTGTCGGAGACATGCAGCGTGTTGCAGGCCGGCGTGCTGTTGTCGTAGTTGCCGTACTGCACCAGGTTGGCCACGGTGTCATTGAAGGCCAGCAGACCGATCTTGCTGCCGTCATCAAGCAACTTGTGGCGCAACCCCGTGTTGAAGTCATCCGACAGGTCAGTCAGCAGGCTGGCTTCCGACGAGCCCAGGCTTTGCGCCCAGGGGGTCGAGCCCACCTCGAACGCCTGCCCCACCAGCACCCGGGCCCCGGTGGCGGCCAGGCTGTTGACCAAAGCGCCCACCCGCTCACCGCGGGCGTAGGCCTCAGCCTTCTTGTCAGCGGTCGAGCTGTAGGTGACGTTGTCCTTGTAGATCTCGACGACGTCGTTCATACCGACCCAGACCGTCACCAGGTCCTTGCTGCCCAGCGCGTCATGCGCGATGTTGGACTGGAAGCTGGTCACCTGCGCCTCGACCGCCCGCTCGGTGGCCCCGTAGCCCGCCATCATGTAGGCATTGATCGCGCTGCTGGCCACGCTGTTCGGGTTGCATTCCTTGAACACCAGCCCATAGTTGGAGGCCAGCTTCTGCACCCAGATCAGGCGGCTGCTGTCGCTGCACTTCACGGTGTTGTTGCTGGTGTCGGTGCTGTCCAGCCCGTTCATCGCGTAGCTGTAGCTGTTGCCGTTGCCATTCACGTCCACCAGCGTGCTGAACTCGTCGCCGAAGACGATCAGCCGGGCAGGCACGAACTTGTCGTAGTGCGAGGTACCGCCCCCGCAGGACGCCAGCAGCCCGGCCGAGCACCCGACGGCGGCGAGAACACGCCACAGGCGGGCAGGCATTGCGAATTTCATCTTGGCTCCAGTTCGTCAGTCGAGGAGGGCGCGGGCCGTCAGGTGGCCGCCGCCCGTTGCAGTCGATCGCGCACCCCTTCCCAGGCCAGGTCGGCCGGCGGGGTCTCGATCCAGATCAGTGCCGCGCCGCTGGCGTCGAGTTCCCGCAGGGCGGCAAACAGTTCGTGGGCGGTGGCGGCGGCGTCCTCCGGCATGGGCCGGAATGGCATCGCCGCCGAGGCCGGACGGACGGTGCGCGAATATAGCGCCACCGGCGGATGCCCGTCGGCCCCCGCTGGCGGCAGCACCGCCAGCGCCTGGCGCAGGCTGGCCGCGTCCATCAGGCGCACCCGGGCACGGGGCGCATAGTGTGAGGTCAAGGTGCCGGAGGCCCGGGGCGCCGCCGCATCACGCGCCTGCAGCGGCTCACCCAGCGCAGCTTCCAGCTCGGCCCGGGTCAGTCGGCCCGGCCGCAGCAGCACGGGATGGGCCCGGGTGCAGTCGACGATGGTGGATTCGATGCCCACCTCGCAATCGCCACCGTCGAGCACCAGCAGCTCCGGCGTGAATTCACCCGCCACATGGGCGGCGCAGGTCGGGCTGACCCGACCGAAGCGGTTGGCGCTGGGGGCCGAGACGCCCGGCACGCCCAGCGCCGCGGCCGCGCGCAGCAGCGCCTGGGCCACCGGATGCGAGGGGCAGCGCAGGCCGATGCTGTCCTGCCCCCCGGCCGAGGCCGTGGCCACCCCGGGGCGGCGCGGCACGATGACCGTCACCGGCCCGGGCCAGAAGGCCTGGGCCAGGCGGCGGGCGGCGGGCGGCCAGCTGGCGGCAAAGGCCGCGGCGCCGGCCTCGTCGGCCACATGGACGATCAGCGGGTGGCCCACCGGCCGGCCCTTGGCGGCGTAGATCTTCGCCACCGCGGCATCGTCGTCGGCGCGGGCCCCCAGGCCATAGACGGTCTCGGTGGGCAAGGCCACCAGCTCGCCCGCGGCCAGGGCCTGGGCCGCGCGTTGCAGCGCGGCGGGATCGTTCCCCTGCAGCACGGGCATGGTTCAGAAGACCGGCAGGCCCAGCACGGCGCAGGCCTGCAAGGCGGCGGCACGCGCGGCTTCGGGCGTTGCGGCGGTGATGGTCAGATGGCCCATCTTGCGGCCGCGGCGGGCGCTGGTCTTGCCATACAGGTGCAGGTGCACGCCCGGCAGCGCCAGCACCTGTGCCCAGGGCGGCGTGAGCGCTTGCTCGCCATCGCGGAACCAGAGGTCGCCCAGCAGGTTCAGCATCACGGTGGCCGAGTGCAGGCGCGGCATCACCAGCGGCAGGCCGGCCATGGTGCGCACCTGCAGCGCGAACTGCGACAGGTCACAGGCATCGATCGTGTAGTGGCCGGAGTTGTGGGGCCGCGGCGCCATCTCGTTGGCCACCAGGGTCGAGCCGCCCTGGCCATCGTCCACGACGAAGAACTCGACGCACAGCACGCCGACATAGCCCATCTCGGCGGCGATCTTGCCGGCCCGCTCGACTGCCTGGGCGGCCAGGGCCGGCGGCACCTGCGGGGCGGGCACCTGGGTCACCGCCAGGATGCCGTCGCGGTGCAGGTTCTGCTGCACCGGGAAGTGGACGATCTGGCCATCGGCCCCGCGGGCGACGATGACACTCAGCTCCAGCTGCAGCGCCAGGCGCTTTTCCAGCACACAGGGCACCTGCCGGAGCTCGGCCCAGGCGGCCGCCAGCTCGGCCCGGTCGGCCACACGCACCTGACCCTTGCCGTCGTAGCCCAGGCGGGCCGTCTTCAGGATGCCCGGCAGCAGCGTGTCGTCCACCGCCGCCAGTTGCTCGGCCGTCTCGATCACCGCGAACGGGGCGCAGGGCACGCCGGACGCGCAGAAGTGCGCCTTCTCGGCCGCGCGGTCCTGGCAGATCGCCACCGCCTCGCCAGCCGGGGCCACCGGCCGGCGGGTCGCCAGCGTGCGCAGCGCCTGGGCCGG
>JAYSCA010000277.1:0-4282 GCA_041915165.1 Ideonella sp. | reverse complement strand
TCTCGATCGGGGGCAAGGCCGGGGATCCGGTCTACGCCGCGGCCGATGGCCGGGTGGTCTATGCCGGCAACACGCTGCGCGGCTATGGCAACCTCATCATCATCAAGCACAACGCCAACTACCTGAGCGCCTACGCCCACAACCAGACCTTGCTGGTGAAGGAAGACCAGGCTGTGCGCAAGGGGCAGAAGATCGCCGAGATGGGTGCCAGCGATTCGGACAAGGTGCAGCTGCACTTCGAGATCCGCAAGCAGGGCAAGCCACTCGACCCGGCCAAGCTGTTGCCGGCTCGCTGAGCCCGCCTCTCGCCTGCTGACAGCGGCCGCCTTCGGGCGGCCGCTGCGTTTGTGGCCGACACAACCCAGGATAATGCGCGCCATGACACAGAAGGATGAATGGCTGCGGATCGAGTCGCTGGACATGGAAGCCCAGGGGGTGGCCCGCAACAGCGAAGGCAAGGTCGTGTTTGTCGAAGGGGCCTTGCCCGGCGAAGAGGTGCAGGTTCAGGTGCTGCGGCGCAAGAACCAGTGGGAGCAGGCGAACTATGTCGCGCTGCGCCATGAGAGCGCCCAGCGGGTCCGCCCGGGCTGCCCGCATTTTGGCCTGCATGCGGGGGCCTGCGGGGGCTGCAAGATGCAGCATCTGGACCCCGCTGCCCAGGTGGCCATCAAGCAGCGCGTGCTGGAGGACAACCTGGCCCATCTGGGCAAGGTGAAGCCCGAGCGCATGCTGCGGCCCATCGAAGGACCGGCCTGGGGGTACCGCTACCGCGCTCGTCTGTCGGTGCGCTATGTGGCCCGCAAGGAGACCGTGCTGGTCGGCTTCCACGAACGCAAGTCGCGCTATGTGGCCGACATGAGCGTCTGCCGTGTGCTGCCCCGCCATGTCAGCGACCTGTTGTTGCCGCTGCGCGCGCTGGTGGGGAGCATGCAGGCCCGTGACACGCTGCCGCAGATCGAGCTGGCCATCGGGGATGGTGTGACGGCGCTGGTGCTGCGGCATCTGGAGCCGCTGTCGGACGGCGACGTGGCCCAGCTGCGGGCTTTCGCCGCCCAGCATGGCGTGCAGTGGTGGCTGCAGCCCAAGGGGCCCGACACCGTGCATCTGCTGGATGCCGAGGGGCCGGAGCTGGGTTACACGCTGCCCGAGTTCGGCCTGCGCATGCCCTTCAAGCCGACCGACTTCACCCAGGTGAACCACCAGATCAACACGGTGCTGGTGGGGCGCGCCTTGCGCTTGCTGGATGCGCGCCCGGACGAGCGGGTGATCGACTGGTTCTGCGGCCTGGGGAATTTCACGCTGCCGATCGCCACCCGCGCACGCGAGGTGCTGGGGGTGGAGGGCAGCGAGGCCCTGGTCGAGCGTTCTCGCCAGAATGCCCAGCGCAACGGCCTGGCGGCGCGCACCTCATTCCAGGCCCGCAACCTCTTCGAGATGACCCCGGAAGAGCTGGTGGCGTTCGGCTCGGCCGACAAGTGGCTGGTGGACCCGCCCCGGGAGGGCGCGTTTGCGCTGGCCAAGGCCTTGGCCGACCTGCAGACCACGCCGCTGTCGGGCTGGCAGCCGCCCCGGCGCATCGTCTATGTCAGCTGTAATCCAGCGACCCTGGCGCGCGATGCCGGTCTGTTGGTCCATGTGGCGGGTTACCGCTGTGTGGCGGCCGGCGCCGTGAACATGTTTCCGCACACGGCCCATGTGGAGAGCATGGCGGTGTTTGAGCGACCGGCCGAGGCAGGCTGAGCGCGCGTTGGCCAGACGAAAAAAAGGGGCTCCGTGGAGCCCCTTTTTTGTTGAGGTGATGAATCCGCTTATTCGCGGTCGCCACCGAAGATGCCCAGCAGCATCAGCAGGTTCTGGAAGATGTTGTACAGATCCAGATAAATGGCCAGCGTAGCGGTGATGTAGTTGGTTTCGCCGCCATCGATCACGCGCTTGATGTCATAAACCATGAAGGCCGAGAAGACGGCGATGCACAGCACCGACAGGGTCAGCATCAACGCGCTGGACTGCATGAAGATGTTGATGATGCCGGCGGCGAGGATGATCAGCGCGCCCACCATCAGGAACTTGCCCATGCCCGACAGATCGCGCTTGATCGTCGACGCCAGCGTGGCCATGCCCAGGAACACCACGGCCGTGCCGCCGAAGGCGGTCATGATCAGCGAGGCGCCGTTCGAGAAGCCCAGCACGAAGGCCAGCAGGCGCGACAGCATCAGCCCCATGAAGAACGTGAAGGCGAGCAGGAAACCCACGCCCGCAGCGCTGTTCTTCGTCTTTTCAATGGCAAACATCAACCCGAAGCTGCCGGCCAGGAACAACACCAGGCTCAGCATCGGGGACATGGCGGTGACCACGCCCGTGGCCACGCCAATCCAGGCTCCTGCCACGGTGGGCAGCAGGGACAGGGCCAGCAGCCAATAGGTATTGCGCAGCACCCGCTGGCGCTGCGACGCCAGCGAGCCCGTGCCAGCATAGCCGGTATAGGTTTGCAGGCTTTCGTTCATGGAATCTCCAGTGAAATGGGTTGGGCACGATCAACCTGATCGTGTCTGTATGTGAGTGGGCCCAATGATTCTAGTTCCCTGAATCTCATCCCGACCTGGGTGGCCGGGGGAGGTGGGGCGCTGCGGGGTATCCCTAAAACGCCCCCCTAAATCAAAGCGCTTCAGGGGGGCGTTCTGCATTGAGTCACATTTCTTCACCTCCTAGACTGGGTCGCTTTCAATGACATGACACACAGAGGAGTCTTGATGCGGATTCAACGAGCTTCCATGTGGCAGGGGGTGCTGGGCACCTGTCTGCTGGCGCTTGCGGCGGGCGCCGCGGCGCAGCCCGATGCCGAAGGGCTGCGGGTGGTGAAGGACCCGGTCACGGGTCAGCTGCGCGCACCGACGGCCGACGAGGCCAAGGCCCTGGAGGCGGCTCCGGCCGGTCAGGCGGGTCTGACCGCTGTGCGGGCCACGGGTGGCAAGTTGCTGCGTTCCAAGAAGTCGCCGGCCGCGCGTGGCGTGACCCTGGGGGCGGAACACCTGTCCAACGTGCGCGTGGCGCGTGATGCGCAGGGGCAGCTGGTCGAGGAGTGCGTCGAGGGTGATGACGCAGCGCCGGTTGCGGTGTCGGCGGGTCAGCACGGAGGAGCAGAAATTGAATAAGCGGTTCAACATGCGGGCCTTGGCCCTGGTCGGTTTGGGCCTGGGCTGCGCGCTGGGTGCGCAGGCCGCCAAGATCAAGATCGTCAACATCGACGCGCCCGGCGTGGGTTTCAACGACCCGACCCCGGTGGCGCCGGTGGGGGGCAACGACGGCACGACGCTGGGCCAGCAGCGCATGAACGTCTACCTGAACGTGGCCAAGAAGTGGGCCAAGAACCTGCCCGCCGGTGGCCCGGACATCCAGATCCAGGCCGATTGGCCGGCGCTGAGCTGCACCTCGACGAGCGCAACCCTGGGGTCGGCCGGCGCGTACAGCGTGTGGCGTGACTTCCCCAATGCCCCGTACCCCGCCACCTGGTATTCGGCCGCGCTGGCGAACACGCTGGCCGGGGCCGATCTGGACGAAGGCACGGCGCCGGAAATCAGCTCGCACTTCAACGTCAATCTGGGCCAGCCGGGTTGCCTGGACGGCACGCCGTTCTACCTGGGCCTGGATGGCAACGCGCCCGCCAACACGGTGAACTTCGCCGTGGTGCTGATGCACGAGGTGGGCCACGGCCTGGGCTTCCAGGCGCTGACCAACGGCAGCAACGGGGCCCGCATCAGCGACGGCACCAACACCTATCCGTCCCAATGGGAACGGATGATGTATGACAACACCGCCGGCAAGACCTGGTTCGAGATGACCGCCCTGGAGCGCAAGGCTTCGGCGATCAACCCGCGCAACCTGGTCTGGACGGGCGCAAAGGTCACGGCCGCGGTGCCGACGGTGCTCAACAAGGGCACGCCCGAGTTGCTGATCAAGTCCACCGAAAACCCGTCGATCGTCGGGACCTACGTCGTCGGACCGGCCAGTTTCGGTCCGTCCCTGGCGACCCGCATCAAGGCCCCGGTGGGGCGGGTGATCGACCAGGCAGATGGCGTCACCGGCCTGGCCTGCGATCCGCTGAATGCCGCCAATGCGGCGCTGGTGAGCGGTCGCATCGCGCTGGTGGACCGTGGCACCTGTGCCTTCACCATCAAGGTGAAGAATGCCCAGGATGCCGGGGCGCTGGGGGTGATCGTGGCGGACAACACCGCGGGTGGCCCACCGGCTGCGCTGGGGGGCTCGGATGAGACCATCACCATCC
>JAYSCA010000276.1:0-4288 GCA_041915165.1 Ideonella sp. | reverse complement strand
GCCAGCGAGAAGGTGGGCGACCTGATGAAGGTGGCCATCGACCCGAAGGACGCCAAGGCCTGGTTCGGCGCCAACCCGCCGGACCTGAGCGTGATCGCCCGCTCGCGGGCTGGCGCCCAGGGCAGCGGTGCGGATTACCTCTACACCTACCTGCGCAGCTTCTACCGCGATGACACCCGCCCGACCGGCTGGAACAACGTGGTGTTCCCCAGCGTGGGCATGCCCCATGTGCTGTGGGAACTGCAGGGCGCGCAGACGGCCCACATCGCACAGGGTGAGAACGGCGTTCAGCATGTGACGCTGGTGGCGCCGGCCACGCCTGGCACGATGAGCGCCCAGGAATATGACGACGCTGTCGCCGATCTGGTGGCCTATCTGCAGTGGATGGGCGAGCCCGCTCAGCTCCAGCGCAAGCAGCTGGGCATCTGGGTTCTGGGCTTCCTGGCCGTGCTGATGTTCCTGGCTTGGCGCCTGAACTCGGCCTACTGGAAGGACGTCAAGTAAAATCCAGATCAGCCGCGAGGCTTGGTCTCGCACGCAGCGTGTCCTCGGGCACGCTGCGTTTTTCCGTTTTCGGCGTCTGTCGATTCTGTTTTGCTGTTGAGGGAGCCCACCACCATGATGGTGCTGTATTCCGGAACCACCTGCCCCTACTCGCACCGTTGCCGCTTTGTGCTGTTCGAGAAGGGCATGGATTTCGAGATTCGCGATGTCGATCTGTTCGCCAAGCCCGAAGACATCGCGCTGATGAACCCGTACAACGAGGTGCCCATCCTCGTGGAACGCGACCTCATCCTGTACGAGTCGCACATCATCAACGAGTACATTGATGAGCGCTTCCCGCATCCCCAGCTGATGCCCGGGGATCCGGTGGCCCGCGCCCGCGTGCGGCTGTTCCTGTTCAACTTCGAGAAGGAACTCTTCGCGAACGTGAACATCCTGGAAGGCCGCGGCATCAAGGCCACGGACAAGCAGATGGAGAAGGCCCGCGCCCAGATCCGCGACCGCCTGACCCAGCTGGCCCCGATCTTCCTGAAGAACAAGTACATGCTGGGCGATGACTTCTCGATGCTGGACGTCGCCATCGCGCCGCTGCTGTGGCGCCTGGACTACTACGGCATCGACCTGTCGAAGAATGCGGCGCCGCTGCTGAAGTACGCCGAGCGCATCTTCTCGCGCCCGGCCTACATCGAGGCGCTGACCCCGTCCGAAAAGGTCATGCGCAAGTAAGCAGCCGCCACGGACCCACCGATGAGCAACGTTCCTCCTTCGCCGCCTGCCGATTCCCAAGGCAGTTCGACCCGTCCGTACCTGGTCCGGGCGCTGCACGACTGGTGCACCGACAACGGCTTCACGCCGTATCTGGCGGTGTACGTCGACCGCAGCGTCCAGGTGCCGATGGAGTACGTGAAGAACAACGAGATCGTGCTCAACGTGGGCTTCGAGGCGACCAGCGGCCTCAAGCTCGGCAACGACTTCGTCGAGTTCAAGGCCCGCTTCGGTGGCGTGGCCCGGGAAATCGTCGTACCCGTGGACCATGTGGTGGCCATCTATGCCCGCGAGAACGGGCAGGGCATGGCCTTCCCGATGCCGGTGGCGCCCGCGGATGCAGCATCCGAGGCTGCGGCCGAGCCGACACCGGACCGCGCGGCCGAGCGCCCGACCGGTCTGCGCCTGGCGGCCGTCGAGCCCGAGCCGTCGGCCGGCACCGAGGTCGCCACGCCCGCTGGCGATGACGAGCCGCCGCCCAGCACGCCGTCGCCTCGCCCGGCGCTCAAGCGCGTCAAATAAAGGCCGTGGAGGCCGCCGGGGCCATCCCGGTGTGCCACTAGAATGCCGACCGCACCCGCCGGCTTAGCTCAGTTGGTAGAGCAACGGTCTTGTAAACCGTAGGTCGTCCGTTCGATTCGGACAGCCGGCACCAAGCTTCTCAGCCCTGCACGGGCTGCACCTTGACCCGCAGCGCCACGCGGGCCCAGCCCGCCTCGATCAGTACCTGGTCGATCAAGGGCAGGCATTGGCGCAACTTCGCGGCCACCGCGTTGTTGGGCACCAGCAGGTTCCACCCTTCCTCGTCCAGCACCCCGCTGCGCACATGCGTGCGCATGGCCGGTGGCAGCACCTGGCGCACGGCCTGCAGGCGTTGTTCCGACTCGTGCAGGCGCTCCATCAGCCGACCCAGCGTGGCATTGCTGCCGAGGGTTTCGGCCAGGGGGCGGGTGTGGGGCTGCTGGGCCCGTGGCGCGTTCATGACCTCAGTGTAGCGGTACCGCCTCGTGGCCCAGGGGCGTCACCCCCCGGTGCTAAACTCAGTCGTTTGTTCAGTCCATTGGACGGCCGCATGTTGCCCAAGCTACTTACCCAGATTTTCGGCAGTCGCAATGACCGTCTGCTCAAGCAGTACCGGCGCGTTGTCGAGCGCGTCAACGCCCTGGAGCCGACCTTTGCGGCCCTGGACGAAGCAGCGCTGAAGGGCAAGACGGCCGAGTTCCGTGAACGGCTGGCCAAGGGCGAGACCCTGGATGATCTGCTGCCCGAGGCCTTTGCCACGGTGCGCGAGGCGGGCAAGCGCGTCTTCAAGATGCGCCATTTCGACGTGCAGCTGATCGGCGGGATGACCTTGCACGGTGGCAAGGTGGCCGAGATGCGCACCGGCGAGGGCAAGACCCTGATGGCGACGCTGCCGGTCTACCTGAACGCGCTGTCCGGTCAGGGCGTGCATGTGGTGACGGTCAACGATTACCTGGCCACGCGCGACGCAGAGTGGATGGGGCGGCTCTACGGCTACCTGGGCCTGAGCACCGGCATCAACGTGCCCGGCATGGACCGCGAGGCCAAGCAGGCCGCCTACGCCTCGGACATCACCTACGGCACGAACAACGAGTTCGGCTTCGACTACCTGCGCGACAACATGGTCTACGACCCGGCCGACCGGGTGCAGCGTGGCCTGAACTTCGCGATCGTCGACGAGGTGGACTCCATCCTGATCGATGAGGCCCGCACGCCGCTGATCATCTCCGGCCAGGCCGAAGACCAGACCGAGCTCTATGTGCGCATCAACGCGATCGCGCCGATGCTCAAGCAGCAGATCGGCGAAGCCGACCCGCGCACCGGCGAAGGCGTGATCGAGCCGGGCGACTTCACGCTCGACGAGAAGGGGCGCCAGGTCTACCTGACCGAGCAGGGCCATGAGAACGCCGAACGGCTGCTGACCGAGAGCGGTCTGCTGGTCGAGGGCGCGAGCCTGTACGACCCGGCCAACATCACGCTGATGCACCATGTGTACGCGGCGCTGCGGGCCCACTACCTGTATCACCGCGACCAGCACTATGTGGTGCAGAACGGCGAGGTGATCATCGTCGACGAGTTCACCGGTCGTCTGATGAGCGGGCGCCGCTGGTCCGATGGCCTGCACCAGGCCGTCGAGGCCAAGGAAGGCGTGCAGATCCAGAGCGAGAACCAGACCCTCGCCTCGATCACCTTCCAGAACTACTTCCGCATGTACGCCAAGCTGGGCGGCATGACCGGCACGGCCGACACCGAGGCCTACGAATTCCAGGAGATCTACGGCCTGGAGACGGTGGTGATTCCCCCGAACAAGCCGGTGGTCCGCCAGGACGAGAACGACCTCGTCTACAAGACGGCCAAGGAGAAGTACGACGCCGTCATCGCCGACATCCGCGTCTGCCACGAGAAGGGGCAGCCGGTGCTGGTGGGCACGACCTCGATCGAGAACTCCGAGTTGCTGGCCCAGCTGCTGACCCAGGCCAAGCTGCCGCACCAGGTGCTCAACGCCAAGCAGCACGCCAAGGAAGCCGAAATCATCGCCCAGGCCGGTCGGCCGGGCGTGATCACGATCGCGACCAACATGGCCGGTCGTGGCACCGACATCGTGCTGGGCGGCAATGTCGAGAAGCAGATCCAGTTCCTGGAAGCCGACGAGACCATTCCCGAGGACGAGAAGGCCCGCCGCATCCAGCAGCTCAAGGATGAATGGGCGGGTCTGAACGCCCAGGTCAAGGCCGCGGGTGGCCTGCGCATCATCGCCACCGAGCGCCACGAGTCCCGCCGCATCGACAACCAGCTGCGTGGCCGGGCCGGCCGCCAGGGCGATCCGGGCGCCTCGCGCTTCTACCTGTCGCTGGACGACCCGCTGATGCGCATCTTCGCGGGTGACCGCGTGCGGGCCATCATGGACCGCCTGAAGATGCCCGAGGGCGAGGCCATCGAAGCCGGCATCGTCAACCGCTCCATCGAATCCGCCCAGCGCAAGGTCGAGGCCCGCAAC
>JAYSCA010000275.1:0-4298 GCA_041915165.1 Ideonella sp. | reverse complement strand
TCGATGGCGTCCCAGAGCTTGAGCATGTAGTTCAGGTCCCACTGCAGCTCGGCGGCGGTGCGGCCGATGCCGGCGGTGCGGGCGATCAGGCTCATGCCCTTGGGGTACTCGAGCTGGTCGAGGTTTTCCTTCAGCTCTTCACGCTGCTCACCCTCGATGCGGCGGCTCACGCCACCGCCACGCGGGTTGTTGGGCATCAGCACCAGGTAGCGACCGGCCAGCGAGACGAAGGTGGTCAGCGCCGCGCCCTTGTTGCCGCGTTCTTCCTTCTCGACCTGGACCAGCAGTTCCTGGCCGTTGGCGATCACGTCCTGGATCTTGGCGTCCTTGACCGAAGCGCCTTCCTTGAAATACTGCTTGGAGATTTCCTTGAAGGGCAGGAAGCCGTGGCGGTCCTCGCCGTAGTCGACGAAGCAGGCCTCCAGCGACGGCTCGACGCGGGTGACGACGGCCTTGTAGATGTTGCCCTTGCGCTGCTCGCGGCCTTCGATCTCGGTCTCGAAGTCGAGCAGTTTCTGGCCGTCGACGATCGCGAGGCGCCGCTCTTCCGGCTGCGTCGCGTTGATCAGCATGCGTTTCATGTGCACTCCTGTCCACGTGCGGCCGGCAAGCCGGACGCACGAACCGGAGGTGACAACCGGCTGTCAGGGGAAAAGACAGCCCGGCCGGCACCTCGAACGATGCACGAGACACACCGATGACGCCGGAAGAAGGAATCGCCCTGGACTGTCCGAAGCGCCGCTCGTGGCGGGCTCAGGAGGACAGCGTTGGCGCGTGCGCCCGATTGGCGGAACCCCGGGGGTCGGCTGGTGCGTGGCCTGGGCGCACGGCCAAGGCCGTGGGCTTGCGTGCCGGCACAGGCCACGCCGGTGCAACACCGGGGCCTGTCAACGGGACGCCATCAGGAAACGACAACATGCGGAACAACGGATTCGTTCGATCGAAACGCCGGGCTCGATCCCTGGACCGGAAGTCGGTCTGGGCGTCGGGCCCGCTGAAAACCTTTTTGACGATCCCTGCACGAGGCAGGGCGGCACATTCGATATCTCTCTGCCACCGTGGTCCGGAGGGCCGCCGATCACGTCGGGATCGGCCATTCCCAGGGGACCCAGGTGTTGCATCACCTTGCGGCGCGCCTGAATTCTGCGCGCCTCACCACGATAGTACCCGGAGCGCCCGAGGTAAACTCTGAAAAATCAAGCACTTAGGGCTCAATCGTGGCTCAGACCATTATAAAGGCGAAAAAACGGCCCGCCACGGCCCGTCGTTCATCATCCGCGCACGGCGCTGCGGCATCGCGTCCCGCACCCCGTGCGCCGGTCAAAAAGTCAGTGGTCACTCCTGTGGAGGCGCCGACGCCGCCGGCGCTGTCGGTGCGTCTGGTCACCATTGATGAGCGCTCCGCCGGGCAGCGCCTGGACAATTTTCTGCTGCGGGAACTCAAGGGCGTGCCCAAGACCCACGTCTACCGCATCATCCGCTCCGGCGAGGTGCGGGTGGACAAGGCCCGCGCCAGCGCCGACACCCGGCTGGAATTGGGCCACGTGGTGCGGGTGCCGCCGGTGCGCGTCGCCGAACCCTCGGCGGCGGCCGCGGCGCCGGTGCCCGCGCGTGAGTTCCCGGTGCTCTTCGAGGACGAGCAGCTGCTGGTCATCGACAAGCCGGCCGGGGTGGCGGTGCATGGCGGCAGCGGTGTGAGCTTTGGCGTCATCGAACAGCTGCGGCAGGCGCGTCCGCAGGCCAAGTTCCTGGAGCTGGTGCACCGGCTGGACAAGGAAACCTCGGGCCTGCTGATGCTGGCCAAGAAGCGCAGTGCGCTGACCGCTCTGCAAGACCAGTTCCGCCAGCGCGAGACCGGCAAGACCTATGCGGCGCTGGTGAGCGGCAGCTGGCCGGCCCGCACCAAGGTGATCGACGTGGCGCTGCACAAGTACCTGACCGCCGACGGCGAGCGCCGGGTCAAGGCAGTCGCGGCCGATGACGCGGACGGCCGGCGCTCGATCTCGCTGGTGCGGGTGACGGGCCGCTACGCGGGCTTCAGCCTGCTGGATGTGACCATCAAGACCGGCCGCACGCACCAGATCCGGGTCCACCTGGCCCACGAGGGGCACCCCATCGTCGGTGACGAGAAGTACGGCGACTTCGCCCTCAACAAGGCGCTGGCGGCCGGCCGCGCGGTGGCCGGCCTGCGTTTCGAGCGGATGTTCCTGCACGCCCGGCGGCTGGCCTTCAACCATCCCGTCACCGGGGCCCGCATCGAGCTGGAAGCGCCCCTGCCGCCGGAATGCGAGACACTGCTGGCCCAACTGCCCGCCGCCGCCCCCACGGCGTCGGCCTGAGACCGCACCACCATGACCCGCTCCCGCCGCTTCGACCTCATCGCCTTCGATTGGGACGGCACGCTGTTCGACTCCACCGCGCTGATCGTGCGGTGCATGCAGCGCGCCTGCCGTGACCTGAACCTGCCCGTGCCCAGCGACGAGCAGGCGGCCTATGTGATCGGGCTGGGCCTGCACGACGCGCTGCAGAAGGCCGTGCCGGGCCTGTCGCCCGATCGCTACCCCGAGCTGGGCCAGCGCTACCGGCAGCACTATTTCGCCGCCCAGCACGAGATCAGCCTGTTCCAGGGCACGCTGGAGATGCTGAGCGCGCTCAAGGACCGCCACCACTGGCTGGCGGTGGCCACCGGCAAGAGCCGGCGGGGTCTGGACGAGGCCCTGTCCAGCACCGAGCTGAAGGGTGTGTTCGACGCCAGCCGCACCGCCGACGAAACCGTGTCCAAGCCGCATCCGCGCATGCTGGAGGAGCTGATGGCCGAGTTCGGCGTCGCCCCTGAGCGCACGCTGATGATCGGCGACACCACCCACGACCTGGAGATGGCCCGCAATGCGCGCACGGCCGCGGTGGGGGTCAGCTTCGGGGCCCATGACGCCGCGGCCTTCGCGCCGCTGCACCCCCTGTTCGTGGCCCACAGCACGCCGCAGCTGCACGCCTGGCTGCTGGACAATGCCTGACACCATGTCCGAGCCCGTCGCGTCCTCGCCCCGCATTGCGCTGTGCGACAGCGCGGCGCTGGCCGAGCGCGGGGACGCCTGGGTGTTCGACGTGCTGCTCTGGGGGCGGCCCGCGCGGGCCTTCGCGCTGCGCTTTGACGGCCGGGTGGTGGGCTACCTGAACCGCTGCGTGCACGTCACGGCCGAGATGGACTGGCAGCCCGGCCGCTTCCTGGACACCCAGCGCCGCTGGATCGTCTGTGCCCTGCACGGTGCCACCTACGAGCCTTCCGACGGATACTGCGTGGCCGGTCCCGGTCGGGGCCAGCAGCTGCGCGCGCTGGACCTGACCGAACACGCCGGCCAAGTCTGGTGGCAGCCCGATCGGGATGTCCAGCCGGTCCCCGACACCCCCTGAATCTGTCCCGGATGCGATGGTCATCCGGTTTTTCCGTCTGACTCTCACACCACCATGTCGTCGAACGATCCGTCCACGCCGGACCCGCTGGGTCCCTACGATTCTCCGCTGACGCCGCCGCCGGCCGCGCCGCAGCCGGCGGCGCCGAAAGCGAGCGCCGAGGCCGCCCCGTCGGCCGAGGCCGAGCGTCAGCAGGGCCTCGAAACCCTGCTGCAGCAGTTCGGCTCCGAGATGCTGCGCCAGCGCCGCAGCGAACGGCGCTGGAGCCTGGGGCTGCGGCTGGCCTGGTTCGGGCTGGTGCTGGCCGTGGCCTGGGCCGTGTTCACCCAGCACGGCGTGCACTCGCCCACGCCCTCGGGTCCGCACACCGCGCTGATCGAGGTGCGCGGCGAGATCGGCGACCAGACCGAGGCCAGTGCCGAGAACCTGGTGGCCTCGCTGAAGTCCGCCTACGAGGACGACGGCGCCAAGGGCATCGTGATGCGCTTCAACTCGCCGGGCGGCAGCCCGGTGCAGGCCGGCATCGTCAGCGACGAGATCCTGCGTCTGCGCAAGCTGCACCCGAACAAGAAGCTCTACGCCGTCTGCGAGGAGATGTGCGCCTCGGCCGCCTACTACATGGCGGCCAATGCCGATGAAATCTACGTCGACAAGGCCAGCATCGTCGGCTCGATCGGCGTGCTGATGGATGGCTTCGGCTTCACCGGCCTGATGGACAAGGTGGGCGTGGAGCGCCGTCTGCTGACGGCTGGCGCCAACAAGGGCATGTTGGACCCGTTCTCGCCGGTCAACGAGAAGCAGAAGGCCTATGCCGAAGCCATGCTGGAACAGATCCACCAGCAGTTCATCACCGTGGTCAAGCGCGGCCGGGGCAACCGGCTCAAGGT
>JAYSCA010000274.1:0-4300 GCA_041915165.1 Ideonella sp. | reverse complement strand
GGCCGCGACGTGGAGTGCGTGGTGCTGGCCCGCGCCGTGCGCTGGCACGTGGAGCGTCGCGTGCTGATCAACGGCCACAAGACGGTGGTCTTCCGCTGACCCCCTGACCTTGCCCTTTTCGGAGCCTGCCCATGCCGTCGTCCCCCCGCGCCAAAGCCCAGACCGCCGCGCTGATGGCCTCGCCGGATGATGTCGAGGCGCAGTTCTATGAAGGGCTGCGCGAGGCCGAGATCGACAAGGTCATGGCCGTCTGGTCCGAAGAGGATGAGCCGCTGTGCGTGCACCCGGGCGGCCCGCGCCTGGTCGGCCTGGCGGCGGTGCGGGCGGCCTTCGAGGCCATCTGCGCCAACGGCCCGGTGTCCATCCAGCCCGAGAACGTGCGCCGCACCCAGACCCTGGGCTGCGCCGTGCACAGCGTGATGGAGCGCATCGAGATGCTCAGCACGCAGGGCAGCCCGCGTGTCGGCTGGGTCATGGCCACCAATGTCTACCTGAAGACGGCGCTGGGCTGGCGCATGGTGGCGCACCATGCCAGCCCCGCCTCCGAGGACGAACTGCCGGAGATCATCGAGACCCCGGCCGTGCTGCACTGAGATGGGTCCTCGCGCCATCTTGCGGGCCTGAGGCAGGCCGATGCAGTCGTTCCTGGCCCCTCTCTGGCTGCCTGGCGGCCACCTGCAGACCATCTGGGCGGCGCGGGTCTCGCGCGCCCACCGCGGGCCAGCCCCGCAGTTCCAGCGCGAACGCTGGGACACCCCCGACGGCGATTTCATCGACGTGGACCTGCGGCCCGCCGCCGACCCCGGCGCGCCCTGGCTGGTGCTGTTCCACGGCCTGGAAGGTTCGTCGGCCAGCCCGTATGCCCAGGCCTTTGCCGAGGTGGCGGCCCGGCGCGGCTGGTCCTACGCGGTGCCGCACTTCCGGGGCTGCTCGGGCGAGATCAACCGGGCACCCCGGGCCTACCACTCGGGCGACCACGAGGAGATCGCCTGGATCCTCGGACGGTTGCGCGCCCGCAGCGCGGTCCCGCTGCGGGCGGTGGGGGTGTCGCTGGGCGGCAATGCGCTGCTGCGCTGGGCGGGCGAGGCGGGCGAGACCGCGGCCCGCGTGGTGTCGGCCGTGGCGGCCGTCTGTTCGCCGCTGGACCTGACCGCCGGCGGGCGGGCGATCGACCGCGGCTTCAGCCACCAGGTCTATGGCCGCATGTTCCTGGGCACGATGAAGCCCAAGGCCTGGGCCAAGCTGGCGCAGTACCCCGGCCTGTTTGACGGCGAACGCCTGCGCCGGGCCCGCACGCTGCACGAATTCGACGATCTGTTCACCGCCCCCTTGCATGGCTTCCGGGGTGTGGAGGACTATTGGTCCCGCGCCTCGGCCAAGCCGCACCTGGCCCGCATCCGGGTGCCGGCGCTGGCCCTCAACGCCCGCAACGACCCCTTCGTGCCCGTGGCCAGCCTGCCCCGGTCCGAGGCGGTCGGTCGCTGGGTCACGCTGTGGCAGCCCCCGCACGGCGGCCACGTGGGCTTTCCGGCCGGGCGCTTTCCCGGGCATGTGCTGTGCATGCCCGAGGCCGTGGCCGACTGGCTGGCCGCGCCCCGCTGACGAGGAGGAGCCTGCGATGGACGAGATGGTGAAGGCCGCCCTGGCCAAGTGGCCGCATGTGCCCCACTGCTATGGCTGGCTGGGGCTGGATGCGCGGGGCGACTGGTACATGCGCGACGACCGCACCCAGGCCGCCGGGCCCTTCCCGCTGAGCAAGGGCAGCCGCATCCAGCACGACAAGCTGCGCGAGTTCATCGAACGCAACTACGAGGCCGATGCCCAGGGCTGCTGGTACTTCCAGAATGGGCCGCAGCGCGTCTATGTCGAACTGGAGGCCGCGCCGCTGGTCTGGCGCCTGCGGCGCGACGCGGCGGGCGGGGTGCAGATCCAGGCCCACACCGGGTGGCCGGCGGGGGCGGTGCGCGGCCTCTGGCTGGACGAGACCGGCCACCTGTACCTGCAGACCGACCAGGGCCTGGGGCTGGTGCACAGCCAGGACATGACCGTCGCCGCCGACGAGGTTGAGGCCGGGCGCTGGGACCCGCAGCCGGTGCGGGCGGCCGAGCTGCCCGCGCGCTTCGGCTTTGTGCGCAGCCCGCTGGCGGCCACCCGTTCCTGAAGCGCGGGCATGGAAAAGCCGCCCCGCGGGCGGCTGTCGGCCGGCGTTGAAACGCCTTACTGGGCGCCGCTGGCGGCCCCGCTGGCCGCCTCGGCCGGAGCCTTGGGTTCCGGGAACTTGGCGCCGGCGTCGTTGGCCATGTAGACCACGGCACGGGCCACCTCCACCTCGGCCAGGTCGCTGGCACCGCCCTTGGCCGGCATGGCGTTCTTGCCGTTCAGGGCCGAGTGCAGCAGGGCGTCGTAGCCGGTGGCGATGCGCGGGCCCCAGGCGGCGGCATCCCCGAACTTGGGCGAACCCATCGCGCCGGTGGCGTGGCAGCCGGCGCACACGGCCTTGAAGACTTCTTCGCCGGTGCGGTTGCCGCCGCCGCCGGTGGCGGCCGACAGTTCGACCGTGCCGATGGGCTGGATGCGGGTTGCAATGGCTTGCTCATCACTGCCAGCGCTCTGGCCGCTGCAGCCCGACAGCAGGGCGCCGGGCAGGGCGATGGCCAGGACGATGGCGGACCAGGTCCCCATCACAGACGGCTGGTGCATCCTGGTCGACCCTTGGCAGGCCTGTTGGGCGTCTTGAGCTTGGCGCATGAAATCCTCGTTCGCTGGACGGTGTGGACGGCGGATCGTGACAGACAGACCGGTCGCACGATCCCGGGCAAAACGCGCAGGATAGACCCCACGCATTGCAGGCTTTCTGATTATAGGCAAGGGCCCCTCATTTCCCGGCCCGTGTCACGGGCCTGTCCGAGTGGGGCGGCGAGCCTGCTAGAATGAAATGCTTTCCACACTTCGCGCCCGTAGCTCAGTGGATAGAGTACTGGCCTCCGAAGCCAGGGGTCGCTGGTTCGATCCCAGCCGGGCGCGCCACCTTGTCTTGCCGACAAGGTCGGCCGTGTGTGTGAAGTTAGGCATAACTTGGCCGGGAGGCCACGTTATGGTTGAACACAAGTTTGGCCGCGTTATGCCTTAGGGCCATGAGCTTTGGCTCCTTGGTGGCCGTTCACGGCGCCTGTCGAATGTGCGGAACCGACCAGGATGCGATGGTCGTCTCCCCAACTTCTTGATCCTAGTGCAGTCGTTCGCGCGTCAATGCGTCAATGTTGAGCGACGAGATCGTCGCTCTGCATCATCTGGGCTGCTGCTTAGGGCTTGGACCTTGTGTTAGCCCTCGACTCGATCCGATCTAGTGCTTCGTCCAGCTCAGGAAAAGCAGCTCTGAAGATGGGATGCAACGAAGTGTCCTGCTGGATCGCCGGACCAGCGTTCGGATCGCCGTGACGACGCGCCTTGTATTTGGCGACGTGTTTCATGAACGTGGATTCGGGATCGTTGGCCCTGAATGCGGCGCGCAGCCGCCACACGTCGACCGCGTTCAGGAACAGGCTGTAGTAGCTGCCGTGGTCGTTCCAGATCCAATTCTCGATCGCCCGTAGGTTTGGCAAGGCCGTGCCGATGGGGCGTCCCTCCTGAAGGGAGATCAATGCCCGTGCAGCGGCCTCGAAGTGTCTGGTGCGCTCGTCCTCGGCATTCGTGTTGAGGCGCACGATTGAGCCAAGGGCCTGAAACTGCAGCAGTAGCTTTCTGAAGCCGTTGACGATGGCGCCGTGCGCTGACCTCTGCATCCAATCGCGCACGCTCTGCGTGTCGTGAATGTCCAGTCCATCGATGGGCGGCGGCGGATGACTTTGGCTTTCCAAGAGTAGGACGCCGGTCTCTCCGGGAGGAACGCGAAGGTCACCCCTGAGCAGGATAGTTTCCTTCTGCTTCTCGGCATCACGTGCGGCACGTAGTGACCTGCTCCCCCCAGGCCGTACCAATGTGAAGTAGCAAGGGGTCAGTGGTCCCGGCGCTGCTTGGGATTGATGGTATTTGTCGAACACGCCCCGGCGGGATTCGCTGCCTATGATGTCTCCATCAGACTCAGGGAGGCCCATCCAGATGGCAAATGGTCACCACGTTGCCGACAACGAATCGCGCGTCGCTGTCCTGGTGGACTGCGACAACACCACGCCTGAAATTCTCGAGTACGCGCTGCGTGTCGTGGCCCAGTTCGGCCGCGTGGTGTTGAGGCGCGGCTATGGCAATCACACCACCCTGGCCAACAAATGGCAGGAAGCGCTGGTTCGCCTGGCCTTCACGC
>JAYSCA010000273.1:0-4309 GCA_041915165.1 Ideonella sp. | reverse complement strand
TGGGCAACAGGTCGAACAGAAGTTTCATGGCGTTCCGGAATCCGGCGCAAAGTGTATCGCTGCCGAATTGATGCAGAAGCGCTCACCGCTGGGCGCCGGTCCGTCATCGAACACATGCCCCAGGTGCGAGCCGCAGCGGGCGCAGCGCACCTCGACCCGGGTCATGCCATGGGAATGGTCCACCAGGCGTTCGACCCGGCCGTCCTCGATGGCCTGGCTGTAGCTGGGCCAGCCGCAGCCGGCGTCGAACTTGGTGTCCGCGCTGAACAGGGCCTGACCGCAGCCCACGCAGCGGTAGACGCCGGGCTCCCAGTGGTTCCAGTAGACGCCGGTGAAGGCGCGCTCGGTGGCCGCCTGGCGGGCCACGGCGAACTGGACGGGGTCGAGCTGGGCCCGCCATTCGGCCTCGGTCTTCTGGACCGGGTAGCGGGCGTCGTCGGGGGCGTGCGGGTCGTCGCGGGAGGCGTCGTTCATGATGAGCAGGACACGGAAAGTTGCTGCGCCCAGTCGGGCGGGAAACCGGCATCGGCGGCCGTGCCGCTGTCGTCGTCGAAGGGGCGGCTCAGCACCGCCAGCAGGCGTTGGACCTCGCTGAAGTCGCCTTGTTCCGCGCGCTGGATCGCGGTTTCGGCCAGGTGGTTGCGCAGCACCACCCGCGGGTTGGCGCCTCGCATCGAGGCCTGGCGCGCGCTGTCCATGCTGTGCTCGGCGGCCAGTCGGGCGGCGTAGCGCGCGGCCCAGGCGTCGAAGGCCGCGCGGTCCAGGAAGACATCGCGCACCGGCCCGGCCGCCAGGGGGGAAAAATCGCACAGGCGCCGCATCGCGATGGTGTAGTCCGCCTTCTGCGTCTCCAACAGGCGCAGCCAGTCGTTGACCAGGTCCTGATCCTCGGCCTGGGTTTCCTGCAGGCCCAGCTTGGCGCGCATCTGGGCCGCCAGGGCCTCGCCGAACACCGGCTCGAAGGCGGCCAGCTCGGTCCGGATGGCGGCCACGTCCTCGGGCGTGCCCTGACCGTCGCCCACCAGCGGCACCAAGGCCTGGGCGAAGGCGTGCAGGTTCCACCAGCCCACCTTGGGCTGGCGGGCGTAGGCATAGAGGCCACCTTCGTCCGAGTGGTTGCAGATGTGCTGCGGGTCGAAGGCATCCAGGAAGCCGAAGGGGCCGTAGTCGATCGTCAGGCCCAGCAGCGACATGTTGTCGGTGTTCATCACCCCGTGGCAGAAGCCCACCGCCTGCCACTGGGCCATCAGGCGGGCGGTACGGCGGGTCACCTCGCCCAGCAGGGCCAGCACCGGCTGGGCGGCCTCGCGGCAGGTGGGGAAATGGTGCTCGATCGCATGCTCGGCCAGCTGCCGCAGCTCGTCGTAGCGACCCTGGTGGTAGAAGTGCTCGAAGTGGCCGAAGCGCAGGAAGCTGGGCGCCACCCGCGTTACCACGGCCGCGCTCTCCACCCGTTCGCGCCGCACCGGCAGGGTCGAGCCGGTCAGGCACAGGCCCCGGCTGGTCGGGATGCCCAGGGCGTGCATGGCCTCGGAGCACAGGAACTCGCGGATCGAGGAACGCAGCACGGCCCGCCCATCGCCCATGCGCGAGTAGGGGGTGCGGCCGGCCCCCTTGAGTTGCAGCTCCAGCGGCCCCTGGGGCGTGTCGACCTCCCCCAGCAGCAGGGCGCGGCCGTCCCCCAGCTGACCGGCCCAGACGCCGAACTGGTGGCCGCTGTACACGCTGGCCAGCGGCCGCATGCCCGTCCAGGTGGCGTTGCCGCTGAAGACCTGCAGGGCTTCGGGCCAACGCTGCCACCAGTCGGCTGGCCAGCCCAGCAGGGCGGCGCAGTCGGGGCTGGTGGCCACCCAGTGCGGGTCGGGCAGACCCGCACCACGCATCTCGGTGTGGAAGGTCGGGCCCAGTGCCGCAAAGCGGTTGGGCCAACGCGCCGCCTCCGGCGGCGGCTGACACGACGAGAGAGGGGGGCTGCGGTCGTTCATGCGGGGCAGTGTAGGCAAGGTGCTTGAGCCCGACCGGGGGTGGGGCTTTCCGCGCCCGGCGGGCTCGGGCCTGCCGTCCTGGGGAGGGTCCACACTCAGGGTTTGCGAGAAGATGCCTGCATGAACTCCCCCGTCGCGATGCCCCAGGCCTTCCCGATCCCCATCCCGTTCGCCCACCACCTGGGCCTGCAGTTCTACGGCTGCACCGAGGACACGGCCGAGGTGCGGGTCTGGTTGCAGCCGCCGCACCTGAACGGCTGGGGCGTGGCGCATGGCGGGCTGCTGCTGACGATGATGGACATCTCCATGGCCCTGGCCGCGCGCAGCGGTCACATGGAGGGCCCAGGCGTGGCCACCATCGAGCTCAAGACCAGCTTCCTGCGGCCGGCGGAAGGGGAGCTGCGTGGCATCGGCACCGTGCTGCAGCGCACGGTCAGCATGGCTTTCTGTGAAGGCCGGGTGCTCAACGCCCAGGGCGAGCTGTGCGCCCATGCCACCGCCACCTTCAAGTTCCTGGGTGGTGCCACGCCGCCGGCCCGGCCGCCGCGCTGAAGGCGACGCGGGGCGGGTGCCCGGTGGACAATCCCGTCCACGATGACGACGAGCCTGCCTGACATCCACTGGACCTGGTGCCGCTTTCCCGAACTGGGTCTGCAGGATCTTTACGACGCACTGCAGTTGCGCGCCCGCGTGTTCATCCTGGAACAGGGGCCCTACCTGGACCCGGACGGGCTGGACCAGCGCAGCTGGCACCTGCTGGGCCGCCTGGGCCATGACTGGAACGGCCTGCCGGCCGGCGAACTGGTGCTTTACCTGCGGGCGGTGGACCCGGGCGTCAAGTACGACGAGCCGGCCCTGGGCCGGGTGGTCAACCACCCGGCCGTGCGGGGCCTGGGAATGGGCCGCATGCTGGTGGGCGAGGGCGTGCGCCGCTGCGACCTGACCTGGCCCGGCCAAGCCAACCGCATCAGCGCCCAGGCCCATCTGGGTGACTTCTACGGCAGCTTCGGCTACCAGCCGGTGGGTCCGGTCTACCTGGAAGACGACATCCCGCACCAGGAGATGCTGCGCGCGGCCGTCTGACCCCTCTCCCGCGCCGGGGCCTTAAACTCCCGCGCTCTCGCGACTTTGCGCGACTTTCACGCGAACGGTTTTGGACAAGATCCTGTTGCAAATTGCGGCTGAACTGAAGGTTCGGCCGGCCCAAGTCAATGCCGCCGTCACCCTGCTGGACGGTGGCGCCACGGTGCCTTTCATCGCCCGCTACCGCAAGGAGGCCACCGACGGCCTGGATGACATCCAACTGCGCGAACTGGAGGCCCGGCTGGCCTACCTGCGCGAACTGGAAGAGCGCCGCGAGGCGGTGCTCAAGAGCATCGACGAGCAGGGCAAGCTCACGCCGGAGTTGCGCGCCGCCATCGAGGCCGCGCCCACCAAGCAGGAGCTGGAAGACCTCTACCTGCCCTACAAGCCCAAGCGCCGCACCAAGGGCATGATCGCCCGCGAGGCGGGGCTGGAGCCGCTGGCTGACAAGCTGTTTGCCGACCCCAGCCTGGATCCGATGGCCGAGGCCGCCGCCTTCCTGAACCCGGACGCCGGCTTTGCCGACGCCTTCGCGGTGCTGGACGGCGTGCGCGACCTGCTGTCCGAGCGCTGGGCCGAGGACGCCACGCTGGTGGGCAAGCTGCGCGAATGGCTGTGGGCCGAGGGGCTGTTCCAGTCCAAGCTGGCCCCGGGCAAGGACGAGAACCACCCGGATCACAGCAAGTTCCGCGACTACTTCGACTACGACGAGCCGATCCGCACCGTGCCCAGCCACCGCGCGCTGGCGGTGTTCCGTGGCCGCACGCTGGAGATCCTGGACGCCAAGCTGGTGCTTGACGAGGAGGTGGTGCCGGGCCAGCCCACACTGGCCGAAGGTCGCATCGCCCAGCACCTGGGTTGGCGCCACGCCAAGCGCGCCGGCGACGAGCTGATCCGCAAGACCATCGCCTGGACCTGGAAGGTCAAGCTGTCGATGAGCCTGGAGCGCGACCTGTTCGGCCGCCTGCGCGAAGAGGCCGAGAAGGTGGCCATCAAGGTGTTTGCCGAGAACCTGCGCGACCTGCTGCTGGCCGCGCCGGCCGGCAAGCGCGTGGTGATGGGCCTGGACCCGGGCATCCGCACCGGGGTGAAGGTGGCGGTGGTGAGCGACACCGGCAAGGTGCTGGCCACGGCCACCGTCTACCCGCACGAGCCCAAATGCGACTGGGAAGGCAGCCTGCACACGCTGGGTCGCCTGGTGGCCACCCATGGCGTGAACCTGATCGCCATCGGCAACGGCA
>JAYSCA010000272.1:0-4313 GCA_041915165.1 Ideonella sp. | reverse complement strand
GTGCATGAAGCGGTTTTCAAAGATGGTCTCGGCGATGCGGGCCGCGCCATCGGCCACGCAGTTCACCGCCATGAACTGGGCCTGCATGTCGGTCGGGAAACCGGGGTACTCGGTGGTGCGGAAGCTGACCGCCTGGGGACGGGCCGTGGCCTGCACGCGGATCCAGTCCTCGCCGGAGGTGATGGTCACGCCGGCCTCGCGCAGCTTGTCGATCACCGCATCCAGGTGGCCGGCGCGCGCATCGCGCAGCACCACGTCGCCGCCGGTGGCCGCCACCGCGCACAGGAAGGTGCCGGCCTCGATGCGGTCGGGCACGATGCGGTGGCCGCCCTCGGGGGCGTTCAGGCGCTCGACACCCCAGATGCGGATGCGGTGCGTGCCCTGCCCTTCGATCTGGGCGCCCATCTTGATGAGCATCTCGGCCAGGTCGGGGATCTCGGGTTCGCGCGCGGCGTTCTCCAGGATGGTCTCGCCCTCGGCCAGGGCAGCGGCCATCATCAGGTTCTCGGTGCCGGTCACCGTGACCATGTCGGTCGTGATGCGGGCACCGCGCAGGCGGCGCACGCCGGTGTCGCTCTGCGGCGCCAGGGCCTGGATGTAGCCGTGCTGCACGGTGATCTCGGCGCCCATGGCCTGCAGGCCCTTGATGTGCTGGTCCACCGGCCGCGAGCCGATCGCGCAGCCACCGGGCAGCGAGACCTTGGCCGCGCCGAAACGCGCCAGCAGCGGCCCCAGCACCAGGATGGAGGCGCGCATGGTCTTGACCAGCTCATAGGGCGCCTCGGTCGAGTGCACGGTGCTGGTGTCGATGCGCACCACGTCCGGCCGCTCGGCATCCCGCTCGGCGCTGGCGCCCAGGTGCCGCAGCACCTTCAGCGTGGTGGCCACGTCCTGCAGCTTGGGCACGTTGCTCAGCGTGACCGGCTGGGCGGTCAGCAGCGCGGCGCACAGCTCGGGCAGGGCCGCGTTCTTGGCGCCGGAGATGGTCACCTCGCCTTGCAGGGGATGGCCGCCGCGAATGAGAAGTCTGTCCATGATGGGTCGGGGGGCTGGTCAGAGGGAGGCCGCCCGCGCCCTGGAGGATGGGAAGGGAGCCATCGCGACCGCGACGTCACCCCACCCCCACGGCACGGACCGCGGGAGGAGGGTCAATGGCGGTGTTCGGCCGGCGCCTGCAGCGCGGCGTCAGGACCCTGGGCGGCCCATTCGGCCGGGGTCAGGGTCTTCATCGAGAGCGCGTGGATTTCCTCGCGCATGCGCTCGCCCAGGGCGGCGTACACCCGCTGATGGCGGCGCACACGCGGCAAGCCTTCGAACTCGGGCGAGACGATGGTGGCGTAGAAGTGCTGGCCATCGCCCTGCACGTCCAGGTGATCGCAGCCGAGACCGGCGGCAATGTACGCGTGGAGCTGAGCGGGGGTCGGATTGGCCATGATGCGCCGATTATCGCCGATAAGCACCCGCCGCCGTCACCCCGGGCTCAATTCCGGATCTTGTAGCCGGACTTCAGCAGCCGCAGGGTCCAGGCCGACACCGCCAGAAAGGCCAGACCCACCACCGCCAGGCTGTGCCAGGGCGACACGTCGCTGACGCCGAAGAAGCCGTGCCGGAAGCCGTCGATCATGTAGAAGAAGGGGTTGAAGTGGCTGGCTGCCTGCCAGAACGGCGGCAGCGTGGCCACCGAGTAGAACACCCCGGCCAGCATCGTCATCGGCATGACCAGGAAGTTCTGGAAGGCCGCCATCTGGTCGAACTTCTCGGCCCACAGGCCGGCGATCAGACCCAGCGAGCCCATCAGGCCGGCGCCCAGCAGCGCGAACACCAGCACCCAGCCGGGCTGGGCCAGCCCGGGCGGACCGAACCAGACCGTCACCGCCAACACGCCCAGGCCGACCACCAGCCCGCGCACCACGGCGGCCCCCACATAGGCCAGGAACCAGGCCCAGTGCGACAGCGGCGTGACCAGCAGGAACACCAGATTGCCGGTGATCTTGCTCTGGATCAGGCTGGACGAGGTGTTGGCGAAGGCGTTCTGCAGCACGCTCATCATCACCAGGCCCGGGATCAGGAATGCGGTGTAGCCGATCTGGCCGTAGACCTTGACGTGATCCTCCAGCACATGGCCGAAGATCAGCAGGTACAGCACGGCGGTCAGCACCGGCGCGCCCACGGTCTGGAAGCTGACCTTCCAGAAGCGCAGCACTTCCTTGTAGAACAGCGTGCGGGCCCCGGCCAGCGGACCGAAGTCGGCCGACAGCAGGGCGGCGGCCTGGTTCTTGGGTTGCGGCGCGTTCATGCCACCCCCTCCACGGCCGGCGCGGGCACCGGCGATGCCGCGCCCTGCATGATGGCCAGAAAGACGTCTTCCAGGTCGGCCCGGCCGATCTCCAGGTCCTCCACCCGCACCCCGGCGGCCCGCAGGCGGGCCAGCACGCGCTCGACCTCGGCCGCATCGCGCGCGGCGATCTGGGCGATCCGCCCGGTCACCCGGGCGCGGTCGGCCAGGTCGGGCGGCAGCGCATCGTCGGTCTTGAAGCGCAGCATGCTGCCGGCCGCGGCCCGCAACAGGTTGCTGGTGCGGTCCAGCGCCACCACCTGGCCGCGCTTGAGCATCGCGATGCGGCCGCACAGCGCCTCGGCCTCTTCCAGGTAGTGGGTGGTCAGCAGCACCGTGTGGCCCTGGTGGTTCAGGCGGGCGACGAACTGCCACAGCGTCTGGCGCAGCTCCACGTCCACCCCGGCGGTGGGTTCGTCCAGCACGATGACCGGCGGCCGGTGCACCAAGGCCTGGGCCACCAGCACGCGGCGCTTCATGCCACCCGAGAGCTGGCGCATGTTGGCCTCGGCCTTGTCCGACAGGCCCAGGCCCGCCAGCACCTCGTCAATCCAGTCGTCGTTGTGGCGCACGCCGAAGTAGCCGCTCTGGATGCGCAGCGTCTCGCGCACTGAGAAGAACGGGTCGAACACCAGCTCCTGCGGCACGATGCCCAGGGCATGGCGCGCCCGGGCGAAGTCGCTCACCACGTCGTGGCCCATCACGGTCACCCGGCCTTCGGTGGCCCGGGCCAGGCCGGCCAGGATGCTGATCAACGTGGTCTTGCCGGCGCCATTGGGGCCCAGCAGGCCGAAGAACTCGCCTTCGGCAATGTCGAAACGGACGCCGTCCAGGGCCCGGAACGGGCCCTGAGACCCTTGGAACACCTTGGTGACACCCTGGAAGGAAACAGCTGGCATGGCGCGGGATTCTAGGGAGAGTGCCAAGGGCCTACGCGCCGTCCGGGTGCTAGATTGACCTGGCCATGGCCGCCAAACCCCCTCGCCGCACCGCCCAGCGCATCCTGGAGACCGCGCGGCTGCTGTTCAACCGGTTCGGCGTGCCCAATGTGTCCACCACGGCGATTGCCGCCGAGCTCGGCATCAGCCCCGGCAACCTGCACTACCACTTCCCCAGCAAGAACGACCTGCTGGACGCCCTGGTGGCCGACTACCTGCAGGCGCTGGCCGAGGTGCTGGCCGCCGCCCCGGCCGTGCGGCAGGTGGAGCAGGCCTGGGACCATGTGCAGGCCCAGTTCGCGCTGGCCCATGGGCACCGCTTCCTGCTGCGCGACCTGAACGAGCTGCTCAGCCGCAACCGGCAGCTGGAGCAGCAGGTGCAGGCCCTGCTGGGCCAGCAGACCGACGCGGCCCGGGCGCTGCTGCAGGGCCTGGTGACGGGCGGCGAAGCCCGGATGTCCCCGGCCGAGATCGAGGACCTGACGACCACGATGGTGCTGGTGCTCAGCGGCTGGCACAGCTTTGCCTATGCCCGCGCCCCGCGCCAGGCGCTGGAGGACGCCCAGGCCGAGCGCACGCTGGCCGAGGGCGTGGGCCAGGTGCTGACCCTGGTCGCCCCCTACCTGGTGCCGGAGGCGCGGACACGGCTGGCCCAGCGGCGCCAAGCCGGCGAGGGCCCGGGCGGCTGGCCCTGCCCCCGCCCCGCGCTGGCCACCGGCTGACCCCCAGAAAAGATCGGCCGCCAACCCCCACGGCCGCGCCGCTCTGGGTAATATGCGCAGCGTTCAAATCGAACGACCGTTCGTTTTTACCCTGTGGAGAAGACCATGTCCGACCTGACCGTCCTGTTCCAGACCGCCGTGGCCGAAAGCAAGCAGCTGCCGGAAAAGCCCGACAACATGACCCTGCTGAAGATCTATTCGCTCTACAAGCAGGCCACCGAAGGCGATGTGCAGGGCGAGCGCCCCGGCATGATGGACTTCGTGGCCCGCGCCAAGTGGGACGCCTGGTCCAACCTGAAGGGCCAGACGGCCGAACAG
>JAYSCA010000271.1:0-4334 GCA_041915165.1 Ideonella sp. | reverse complement strand
GTCGGCAAGACCACGCTGGCCCAGACCCTGGCCGTGTCGCTGGGCCTGAGCTTCTCGCGCGTCCAGTTCACCTCGGACCTGCTGCCCAGCGACCTGGTGGGGGTGAGCGTGTTCGAGCGCCAGCGGGAGGACTTCGTCTTCCACCCCGGCCCGATCTTCACCCAGGTGCTGCTGGCCGACGAGATCAACCGCGCCGGCCCGCGCACCCAGAGCGCGCTGCTGGAGGCCATGGAGGAACACCAGGTCAGCGTGGACGGCCAGACGCACGCCCTGCCCCGGCCCTTCTTCGTCATCGCGACCCAGAACCCGGTCGAGCAGTTGGGCACCTACCCGCTGCCGGAAAGCCAGCTTGACCGCTTTCTGATGTGCATCAGCCTGGGCTACCCGGACCGGGCTGCCGAACGGTCGCTGCTGGCCGGCGAGGACCGGCGCGCCGCCGTCGGCCGGCTCGCGCCGGTGCTGCAGCCCGGCGAACTGCTGGCCGTGATGAGTGCGGTGCGCGAGGTGCACGCCTCCGAGGCCCTGCTGGACTACCTGCAGGCGCTGATCGACGCCACCCGCAGCGGGCGCTGGTTCATCCAGGGTCTGTCCCCGCGGGCGGGCATCGGCATCCTGCGGCTGGCCCGGGCGAGGGCCCTGCTGCAAGGGCGCGACCATGTCGTGCCCGACGACCTGCAGGCGCTGCTGCCGCAGGCCCTGGGCCATCGGCTGCTGCCGCTGGCCGGTGCCGGCCGCGGCGCCCGCGAGCAGGTACGGGCCATGCTCGACGCCGTGCCTCTGCCCTGACCCCGTCCGGCATGGCCCTCTCGCTGCCCGCCTGGCCCGACCTGCTGGGGCCTGTACGCCGCCGCTGGCGCCAGTGGTGGCTGAGTCGGCTGCGCGCCACGCCACAGTGCACGCTGCAGCAGCGCAACCTTTACATCGTGCCCACCCGGGCCGGGCTGCTGTTCGGCCTCACGCTGATGGTGTTGCTGGTCGCCTCGATCAACTACCAGCTCAACCTGGGCTACGCCCTCACCTTTCTGCTGGCCGGCAGCGCGCTGGTCTCGATGCACCTGACCCATGCCACGCTGCGCGGGCTGCAACTGCACCTGGGACCGCTGCCACCGGTGTTCGCCGGGCAGCCGGTGGCCCTGGACCTGCGGGTGGACAACCCGGGGCGCACGCGCCACGGCATCGGCCTGTCGGTGCAACCCGAGGCCGGTGCGCCCCAGCCCGTCTGGTTCGACGCCGCAGCCCAGGGCCAGACCCCGGTGACCCTGGCCTGGCTCGCCCCAGGGCGCGGCCACTGGCCCGTGCCGCTGCTGCGCATCGAAACCCGCTTTCCCTTCGGCCTGTTCCGGGCCTGGAGCCTGTGGCGCCCAGCCGCCCAGGCCTGGGTCTATCCGGCGCCGGAACGCCCGGCGCCGCTGCTGCCGCCCAGCCAGGCGGAACCCGGCGCCGGCGGCCGGCCTTCGGCCCACCCCAACGCCGAATTCGACGGTATCCGCCCTTGGCGGCGTGGTGACCGCCTGCACCAGGTCGTCTGGAAGAAGGTCGCCCACAGCGGTGAACTGGTGAGCCGGGAAGCCGCCGGCACCGTGCGCCCCCCACACCTCTGGCTGGACTGGCAACAAGCGGGCCCCGGCCCGGCCGAGCCCCGCCTGGCGCGCCTGACGGCCTGGGTGCTGGCGGCGGACGCCCAACAGCAGCCCTACAGCCTGCGCCTGCCCGGCCTGATCGGTGCCTGGCAAGATCGCCCCACCCACCGCGACGCCATGCTGCAGCAGCTGGCGCTGTGGCCCGCCAGCGGAGCCGAGCGATGACGGCCGGCCCCCGCGGCGCACCGCTGCCGCGCGAAACCCGTGACACCTTCTTCCTGCTGGGCCTGATCGCCTGGACAGTGGCGCCGCACCTGGCCCGGCTGCCGCTGGGCGTGGGCGGGTTGTGCCTGGGCCTGCTGGCCTGGCGCGGCTGGCTGGCCTGGCGGGATGGCCCGCTGCCCGGCCGCGGACCGCTGCTGGGGGTGCTGCTGGCCGCGGCCGGGCTGACCTGGTGGGACCAGCACACGCTGGTGGGCAAGGAAGCCGGCATCACGCTGTTGGTGATGCTGATGGCGCTCAAGACGCTGGAGCTGCGCGCCCGGCGGGACGCGGTGGTGGTCTTCTACCTGGGCTTCTTCCTGGTGCTGACCCAGTTCCTCTACTCGCAGTCGCTGCTGTCCGCGCTGGGCATGCTGCTGTCGGTCTGGGGCTGGCTGACGGCCCTCACCCTGGCCCACATGCCCGCCGGCCGGCCCCCATTGCGGGACGCGGCGGGCACGGCCGCCCGCGCGGCGCTGCTGGGCCTGCCGGTGATGCTGGCCCTGTTCCTGCTCTTTCCGCGCATCCCGCCGCTGTGGGGCATGCCTGGCGATGGCGCCCGCACCGGCCTGTCCGACCAGCTGCGGCTGGGCGACGTGGCCGAGCTGGCCCAGGACGACAGCGTGGCGCTGCGCCTGCGCTTCGAGGGCGCGCCGCCGCCGCTGGCCTCGCTCTACCTGCGCGGCCCGGTGCTGACCCGCTACGACGGCCGCACCTGGCTGGCCGACCCGCTGCCCCGCGGCCACCTGGCCGACGGCCCGCCCCCTGCGCCGGCCGCCCCCCCCACCGGCCGGCGCTACGAACTCACGCTGGAGCCCCTGCGCATCGGCTGGCTGCCGCTGCTGGACTATGCCGTCGCACCACCGCAGGCCGACCCGCCACTGCCCGGCTTGGTCGCACCACGCGACGACAGCCTGCAGTGGCGCCTGCGCAGCCCGCTGGGTGAACGGGCCCGTCTGACCGCCTGGGCGGCGGACACCGCCCCCCCGGCCCCGCTCAGCCGCTGGCAGCGGCTGCAACTGACCCAGCTGCCCGAGGGAGCGCACCCGCGCACCCGGGCCTGGGCCCGCGCGCTGCGCCAGCAGCCCGGCCTGCCCCAGGCCGACGCCCGGACACTGGCGGATGCGGTGCTGCACCACCTGCGCGAGGGCGGCTACAGCTACACCCTCAGCCCCGGCCGCTATGACGGGGACGCGGTGGACGAGTTCTGGCTGGACCGCAAGCTCGGGTTTTGCGAGCACTACGCCAGCGCCTTCGTGGTCGTGCTGCGCAGCCTGGGGGTGCCGGCCCGCATCGTCACCGGCTACCAGGGGGCCGACCCGCAACCCGAGGATGGCTACTGGGTGGTGCGCCAGAGCCACGCCCACGCCTGGGCCGAGTACTGGGAGGACGGCGAAGGCTGGGTGCGGGCCGACCCCACCGCCGCCGTCGCCCCCGAACGCATCGTCCGCAGCACGGCACTGCAGGCGCCGCCGGGCCTGGTGGCCGGCACGCTGGACAACGTCAGCCCCGGCTTGCGCCAGCAACTGCGCCGCTGGGTGGAGGCCTGGGACAACCGCTGGAACCAATGGGTGCTGGGCTACGGGCGCCAACAGCAGTTCCAGCTGTTGCGCGACTGGGGTTGGCCCGAGGTGGATGCGGCCGCACTGGCCCGGCTGCTGGTGCTGAGCCTGGCCGGCCTGGGCCTGGCCGGTGCGGCCTGGGCCTGGTGGGATGGCCACCGCCTGGCCCCCTGGCCACGGCTGCAGCGCCGCCTGCGCGCCGCCCTGGCCCGCTGGCAGGTGAGCGTCTCGGACCACGACAGCCCGGGCGCCCTGGCCCAGCGGCTGCAAGCCCGCCACGGCAGCAGCGCCGCCCCCTTGGTCGAGGCCCTGCGCGCCCTGCAGGCCTTGCGCTACGCCCCCCAGGCCACGCCGCCCGATCTGGGCCGCTGGTGGCGCCAGTTCCGAACCCGCGAGCGGGCCTGCTGGCGTCAACACCGGGCCACCGCGGGCCGCTCATAATCGCCCCATGAACCTGCTGCCTTCTGCCTTTCGCCCCTGCCCGACCGCCGCGCTGCTGCTGCTGGGCCTGACCGGTTTCTGCGGCTCGGCCGCGCTGGCGGCGCCCACAGCGTCGACTGCCGTGGCCGCGGCGACCGATACCACGCCCGTGCTCAGCGACGACGCCCCGGACGTGGTGATCTATGGCCAGCGCAATGACGTGGTGGCCTTCGGCCGGCAGCTGGCCATCGACAACCAGCTCGACCCCGACTGGGTGGTGGCCCAACTGGCCCAGGCCCGCTACCAGCCGCGCGTGGCCAAGCTGGTGATGCCGCCGCCCGCGGGCACCGCGAAGAACTGGGCCGCCTACCGTGCCCGCTTCGTCGAGCCCCAGCGCATCGGCGCCGGCCTGCGCTGGTGGCAGGACAACGCCGCCGCCCTGGATCGGGCCCAAGCCCGCTATGGTGTGCCGCCGGAAATCGTCACCGCCATCGTCGGTGTCGAGACCTTC
>JAYSCA010000270.1:0-4334 GCA_041915165.1 Ideonella sp. | reverse complement strand
ACGTCGTGGTGATGCCGCAGGACCACCCCCTGGCGACGGTCGAGCGGCTGACGCTGGAACAGCTGGCCGAGGTGCCGCTGATCTCCTACCAGCCGGCCTTCACCGGCCGCAAACGCATCGACCAGGCCTTCGCCCAGCGCAAGCTGACCCCCAACATCGTGCTGGAGGCCATCGACTCGGACGTGATCAAGACCTACGTGCGCTCGGGCCTGGGCGTGGGCATCGTCGCCGAGATGGCGATGAGCTCCGAGCCGGCCGGTGGTGAGCTGATCAGCAAGCCGGCCTCGCACCTGTTCGGCACCAACACCACCCGCGTCGCCTTCCGGCGCGGCGCCTATCTGCGCAGCTACGTCCTCCAATTCGCCGAACTGCTGTCCGACCGGCTCTCGCGGCAATTGATCGAGCGGGCCATGAACAGCACCGGAGACAGCTATGAGCTTTGAACCCCGCACGCCCCACGTGCCTTCCCGGCTGCCCCTGGTGGGCACCACCATCTTCAGCGTGATGTCCGCCCTGGCGCAGCAGCACCAGGCCGTGAACCTGGGCCAGGGCTTCCCGGACTTCGAAGGTGATCCGGCCCTGATCGACGCGGTCACCCAGGCCATGCGGGAGGGCCTCAACCAGTACCCGCCCATGGCCGGCGTGCCCGCGCTGCGGGAAGCCATCGTCGGCAAGATCGAACGGTTGCACGGCCACCGCTACGACCCCACCCACGAAGTCACCATCACGGCCGGGGCCACCCAGGCCCTGCTGACTGCGGTGCTGGCCTTGGTTCAACCGGGCGACGAGGTGGTGGTGCTGGAGCCCTGCTACGACAGCTACGAACCGGCCATCGCCCTGGCCGGCGCCCGCACCGTGCGGGTACCGCTGAACCCGCAGACGCTGCATGTGGACATGGACCGGCTGGCGGCGGCACTGACCCCGCGCACCCGGCTGCTGATCATCAACACGCCCCACAACCCGTCGGGCATGGTGTGGACAGCCCAGGAACGCGACCAGCTGCGCGACCTGCTGCGACCGACCGACATCCTGGTCCTGTCGGACGAGGTCTACGAGCACATGGTCTACGACGGCCGCCCCCATGTCAGCGTCAGCGGCGACCCCGAGCTGGCCGCGCGCAGCATGGTGGTGTCCAGCTTCGGCAAGACCTTTCACGTCACTGGCTGGAAGGTGGGCTATGTGGCGGCCCCGGCCTCGCTGATGGCCGAGTTCCGCAAGGTGCACCAGTTCAACGTCTTCACGGTGAACACGCCGATGCAGCACGGTCTGGCCCGCTACCTGGCCAACCCGGCGCCCTACCTGGACCTGCCGGCCTTCTACCAGCGCAAGCGCGATCTGTTCCGCGCCGGCCTGGCCGCCACGCGCTTTGAGCTGCTGCCCTGCGAAGGCACCTACTTCCAGTGCGTGGACTATTCCGCCATCAGCGATCTGGATGACGCCAGCTTCTGCCGCTGGCTCATCGAACATGCCGGAGTCGCGGCCATTCCGCTGTCGGCCTTCCATGCCGAAGCCCCGCAGCGCCAGCTCATCCGCTTCTGCTTTGCCAAGCGTGAAGAGACACTGCAAGCCGCGCTGAGCCGCTTGCAAGCGCTCTGACTCAGGCCTTGGGCGGCATCGCGTCGGGCGAGGCGGCGCTGGGTGCCTGCGGACCCGGCGCCAGTTCCAGATCAAGGTCCAGGTGTTCCGAGTCGGGAGGAAGCCCCGCCGGGCTGCCATCCAGCATCGGCAGCAGCAGATCCACCTGGTCGTGCTGCCCCCCGGCGGCCTGCCACAGATCCCGCGCCACCGCGTAGAGCATCAGCAGGTCCCGGTAGGCCGGCAGGTCGAACAGTTCACGGCTCTCGTCACGCCGGAACAGCATCGCCTCCAGCACGGCCATCGCATCGAGCGGAGAGCCCCAGGCGGCCTGGATCTCCTTCACGGCGTCGGGATAGTCCTCCAGCACCCGGCCATGCATCGGCCCGATGTCCCAATCCGGCGCATAGGCATTGAATCGGCGGTTGAAGCGGGCCCGCACCCGTTCATAGGCGCTGCGGTCCCCCTGCCGGCGGTAGATCTCCAGCAGCTTGGTGTAGGGCAGCGGGCTCTGCCCACCCGTGCCGCGCAGGTGAGACATCAGCACCTCGATGGCCGCGTCCTCCTGCCCCAGGGCAATGAAGAAGTCCGCCTGCTGCTCCAGATCCAGCAATTCCTCCACCGAGACTTCGCGAGGCGCTTCCGCAGGGCCGAACGTCATCGTGGCCGAGGGATTGAACGGGACCGTCGGCGCGGCCGCCGCAGGCGGCGGCGCTGCCGCCACCTCGGTGGCCACCGACACTTCCGGCAGCGGCACCGTTTCGTCGGCAGAGGCCGGCGCCACCGGCGCCCAGTCGCTGGGAGGCTCAAAGGTGGAGCTTCCCGCCTTCACCAAGGGATGGGCCGGCTCGGCCGCCAACCAGGCATCTTCCTCCTCGTCGTGGTCGAAGGCGCTGTCCTTGCGAGCCGCCGCCCGGGGACGATCCTCTGTCCACCAGGGGCGCGTCTGCAGCAGTTCGCGCTGGCGGCGCCACAGCAGCAGTCCCCCCAGCCCCATCGCCAACACCACGCCGCCCAGGCCCAGCAGCAGCCAGTTGTTGCGCTGTTCGGCAGCGTCCAGGCGCTGACGCAGCTCCTCGTTGGCCATGCGCAGCACATCGCTGTTGCGACGCAGGGCCAGCAGTGCGGCATCCCCGCCCAAGGCGGGCACCGAGGCCGCAGAAGCTGCCGCAGCCGCGGTGCTGGCCGATGAAGCCGGGGCTTGCACCGCCGGCACCACGGGGGCCGCACTGGCCGCCATTGATGCGGCCATGGCCGAAGGCTCGACCACATCCAATTGCAGGCGTGGCCGCACCGGGCCGGTGTTGGAGGCGTGCCGCTCCACGCGGTCTTCCGCCGTGCGCGCCGGCACCGGTGCCGCCACATGCCGCCGGACGGTGCGCCGTGGCGCCTCCGCGGAGGAGGCCGCCGAATGGGCCAGCGATTGGGCCTGCACCGTGCTGCGGTTCACCGGCGATGCCACCGTGGCCACCTCGGCCGGGGACCCCGGCGGGTCGGCCAGCAGCACGAACTGACGCGAGAACTTGCCACTGCAGCCGGCCGACACGGTCACCCGGAGCACGGGCTCCTCGACGGGGGAGGTGGTCGAAATGCGGGCCAGCCACTGTCCAGGCACATTGCGTGTCAGCACCTGCACCCGCACTTGGTTGGACGGCAAAGACACATCGCCGGCCATCACATCAGCGGTCACACAGTTGGGGGCGATCGGACTGTCGCCATCGCCTTCCAACGGCACCCAGACGAGGAGCGGCTGGCCCAGCACCGTCTGGCCCTGGGGATGGCCGAAACTGGCACCATGTGCCGCCATCGCGGCGGACAGGGCCATGCAAGTCAGCAACAGCTCCGGAACCCTATTTTTTTTCATCTCGTGTGGGCCATCGTGGCCTTTGGCGGTCTGACTCTAGCATGCAAGTAGACGTAACAGACCTGACTGGGTCCGATCCCGTGCTCACCATGCAACGCATGCCATCCGATCCAGTGCGGACTCCGAGACTGCAAATCCGCTCCTCTTCTTGATTGTGCGACATCCCTCGGCCCAGCCGATCCGCCGAACACTGCAGTGCAAACCCGTCAGACCGGTGCACCGGGCATGCGAGGGGGCGCGTCAGCCGTCACCTGAAGCCGGCGGGCCTCTTCCAGCGCCAGCTCGAACAGCCCCAAGGCCTCCCGCACTGCCACCACATCGGGCACCGACAGCGCCCGCCGCATCACCAGGTGGCCCCGGTAGACCAGCAAGGCGAAGGTCGGCAGTTGCCCCGCCGAAGAGCCAACCGCATGGGCCTCGTCGGCCAACCGGCCCCAGTGCAGCAGCCGGTCCCCCATGGGCCCATGGAGCCAAGCCATCAGCCAATCCACCCCATTGCCAACGGCGGCGAACCAGGTGCGCAGCGGCCCCATCTGTGTAGCGCCCAGGCGAGCACTCATGGCCAGCCAGCGCATCTCCTCCGGCGTTTCCTCATCCAGCCGGGTCTGCACGCCGCCGGTGAACTGCACGAAGACTTCGCGCTCCAACCCATCCATCAGGGCCTTGGGCATCAAGAGGGCATAACACTGCGGGTCCAGCCCGGTCTCTGCCCGCAGCCGCAGCTCGTGGCGACCCAGGTAGCGGCGCTGAGACGGCCCCCACTCGATGCGGATGTCCTTCCCCGGCCCCGCATGCTCGACCACAAACCCGTCGCGCTCGCGCGTGGTCTTGAACACCCAGCCCTGGGCCTCACACCATTGCGACACCGCTTGCCAGCGGGCAGCACCCCGCCAAC
>JAYSCA010000269.1:0-4338 GCA_041915165.1 Ideonella sp. | reverse complement strand
GCCGGGCGCTGGGGCTCAGGCCCCAGCGGGCCAGCCAGGTGCCCTGGTGCGGCGTGCCCACCGTGACCAGGCCACGGCAGGGCGTGCGCCCCGCGTCGGCCCGCAACCAGGCCCGCAACAGCAGGCCGCCCATGCTGTGCCCCACCAGCAGCGGCGGCTGGCCGGTGCGTTCCCACAGGGTCTGGACGGCCGCGGCCAGCGCGGGCACATGCCGGTCCAGGTCGGCCCCCGGGGGCTCCAGGGTCAGCGCCAGCGCCGGGATGCCCAGCTGTCGGCAGCGCTGCAGCCAGGGGTTCCAGAGCGCGCGGTTGCACAGGTAGCCATGCACCAGCAGCACCCCCGGGCGGCCGGCGGCCTGGGCCGGCCAGACGTCGGGCTGCGCCTGGCTGCGGAACGGCTGGCGCCAGGCGAACACCCGCGGCGCTGCCCGGCATTCGGCCCACCAGGCCCGCACGGATTCACGCCAGGGCGGCAGCGGTTGGCCGGCCCGGGCCTGCACCGCCCGCATCAGCAGCGTGGTGACGCCCAGCCAGAAGGCGTGCATGACCAGCGCCAGGACAAGCAGCCCGCCGGCCAGCCCGGGATGGCCGGCCCGCCACAGCCCGCCCACCGCGGCCAGCAAGCCCGCCAACCCCAGCAGCAGGGCCCAGCGCTGCCAGCGCGCAATCATCCGAACAAGGCCACAGACCGGCCGGAGAGCCGCTGGGCCAGCCCGGCCGACAGCCGGGCCGCCAGGGCGTAGATGGTGAGCTGCGGGTTGACGCCCAGGCTGGTCGGGAACAGCGAGCCGTCGTGCACCGACAGGTTGCGCACCTGCCAGTGCAGGCCATCGGGCCGCACCACGCCCTGCGATTCCTGGCCGCTCATCGTGCAACCGCCCATCACATGGGCGCTGACGATGCGGGTCTTGAGCGGCTCCATCGGCAGGTCGCGGATCTGGGCCTGGGCCTCTGCCCAACTGCGGGTTGGCTGGGCGAATTCATGCACCGGCAGCACCGCCTGCGCACCGGCGGCGAACTGCAGCTCGGCCATGGCCAGCAGGGCGCGCCGAGCCCCCTCCATCAGGTAGGCGTTGAGCGGGTAGTTCAGCACCGGGGAGCCGTCCTGCCGCAGGCTGACCAACCCGCCCGGCGACTGCGGGTGAAAGCCGTCGCGCAACAGCGCCAGCGTCACCTGGGTGTGCGGGAACTGGCGCAGCAGCGCGGCGCCATCGGCGCCCCAGCCCGGCAGCGTCGACGCGAAGATCATCGGGTGCAGCGGCGGCACCTCCAGCTTGAAGCCCATCGGGCCGTCCAGCGGCTGGGTGTCCAGGTAGTGGTCGCTGTGAACGCTTTGCGGCGCCCCCTGCCAGCCATGCACCGGCTGCGCCATGCGGGCCGCCGACAGCACCACCGGGTGCAGGAAGGTGCGCCGGCCCAGGCGCTCGAACGGGTCGGGCAGGCCCGAGCGCATCAGCAGCGCGGGCGAGTTGATGGCCCCACCGGCCACCACCACGTGGCGGGCACGGATGCGCACCGGATGGGTGTGGTCGGGCTGGCCATCCGCGCGCAGCGGCGCGCAGTGCAGCGCCTGCACGGTGTGGCCCTGCAGCTCCAGCCGCTCGACCCGGGTCTGCACCAGCAGGGTGGCGCCCTGGTCCAGTGCCGTGGGCACCGAGGTCAGCAGCATCGACTGCTTGGCATTGGTCGGGCAGCCCAGGCCGCAGGCGCCCAGGTTCCAGCAGCCCCGCACATTGCGCGGGATCGGCGCGGTGGCGATGCCCAGGCGCTCGCCGCCGCGGCGCAGCACGGCATTGTTTTCGTTGGGCGCGGCCAGCCAGGGCTGGATGCCCAGACGCTGCTCGACCTGCTCGAACCAGGGCGCCAGCGTGCGGGCATCCCACTCGGTCAGGCCGAAGTGCGTCTGCCACCAGGCCAGCGTGGCCTCGGGCGTGCGGAAGCTGCTGGTCCAGTTGACGGTGGTCGAGCCGCCCACGCAGCGGCCCTGCAGGATGGTGATGGCCTTGTCGGCCGTCTTGCGGGCGGCGCTCTCCTGGTAGAGCGAGGGATAGGCCTCGTCCTCGCGCTGGTGGAAGTCGCTGCTGGAGCGCAGCGGGCCTTCCTCGATCAGCACCACCGACAGGCCGGCGCGGCTGAGCAGTTCGGCGCTGATGCCGCCGCCGGCGCCGCTGCCGACGATGGCCACGTCCACGCTGAGGCGCTCGGGCAGCGGACCGTGGGGGCCGCCGCGCACGGCCCAGCCCCGGGCCAGGCCTTCGCGGATCGGGTCGTTCAAGGGGGCGCGGGCCTCGGTCATGGCGTCTCCGGCCCCGTCAAAGGGGTCGGCCCGGGATAGCCCACCGCGGCCCAGCTGTCCGGTCCGGCGAAGTAGGCGGCCTGCGTCAGGTCGCGCAGGGCGTGGTAGATCTGCTGGCGGGCGGTGTTGTCCGACAACCGCATGGCCTGCAGGGCCGCCTGCACATCGCCCACTTCGGCATCGGGCCAGTCACGGCGCAGGCCGGTCAGGGCCAGCCGGGAAGGGGCCAGCGTGAGCAGCGCCAGCAGACGGCTCAGTTCGGTGCGGGTGGCTGGCGGCAGCCCGGCCACCAGGGCCTGCAGGCGCTGCAGGTGGCCGGCCAGGGCCACGGTCCGCGCGGCGCGGTCGGCCGGCAGCAGGCTGTCCAGCACGGCCAGCGCCACCGCCTGCCATAAGGCCTGAGCCGAGGGGCTGAACCCGCCGCCGCGGCGCCAGCCGGGCGTCCACAGCGCCACGCCGGCACCGGCCGCCCCCAGCGTGACCGAGGCGAACAACCCCAGGCGCAGAAGGGAACGTCGTTGCATAGCCGCACAGTGTGGCACGGCCGCGCGGAGACACCCACCGCGATAGGACAACTACCGTTGCGACAGCCGGGCCGGGGCGGCAGCATGCGCTGCACACCACGGCCTCTTTTCTCCCCATCCCTCTGCCCCATGACGCTTGCCACCGCCTCCGACCGTCCCTGGCTGGGCCAGTACCCGACCGGCGTGCCCGCGCAGGTGGACACCACCGCCTACCCCTCGCTGGTCGCCCTGCTGGAGGAAGCCTGGCAGCGCCATGCCGATCGCGATGCGACGCTGTGTATGGGCGCGCGGCTGCGCTACCGCGACATCGACGCGCTGTCGCTGACGCTGGCGGCCTGGCTGCAGCAGCAAGGCCTGAGCAAGGGCGACCGGGTGGCGGTGATGATGCCCAACCTGCCGCCCTACCTGCCGCTGCTGGGCGCCATCCTGCGGGCCGGCTGCGTGGTGGTGAACGTCAACCCGCTCTACACCCCGCGCGAGCTGAGCCACCAGCTGCGCGACTCGGGCGCCAAGGTGCTCTTCGTGCTGGAGAACTTCGCCGGCACGCTGGAGGCCATTGCCGAGCCGCTGCCGTTGCGCCACATCGTGCTGTGCGCGATGGGCGACCTGATGGGGCCCTGGCGCGGCGCGCTGGTGAACTTCGCCGTGCGCCATGTGCGCAAGCTGGTCCCGCCGCACGGCCTGGCCAGTGACGCGCGGCGCCAGGTCATCCGCCTGGGCGCGGTGCTGCAGGCCGGCCGGCAGCATGCCTTCCAGCCGGTGCCGCTGGGGCCGAACGACGTCGCCTTCCTGCAGTACACCGGCGGCACCACCGGCGTGGCCAAGGGCGCCACGCTGCTGCACCGCAACCTGGTGGCCAACGTGCTGCAGATCGATGCCTGGTTCAGCCCGGTGCTGCAGCGGCTGGGCGAGCAGCCGCTGACCATGGTGGCCGCGCTGCCGCTCTATCACATCTTCGCGCTGACCCTGTGCGGCCTGTTCAGCTGCCGGCGCGGCATGCTGAACCTGCTGATTCCCAACCCGCGCGACCTGGATGGCCTGGTGAAGACCTTGAGCCAGCACCGGGTCCACCTGTTCCCGGCCGTCAACACGCTGTTCAACGCCCTGACCGAGCACCCGGGCTTCGCCGGGCTGGACTTCTCCGAGCTGGTGGTGTCGGTGGGCGGTGGCATGGCGGTGCAGCAGGCCACCGCCGAGCGCTGGCTGCGGCTGACGGGCTGCCCGATCGTCGAGGGCTACGGCCTGTCGGAGACCTCGCCGGTGGCCACCTGCAACCGGCTGGACCAGCGCAGCTTCAGCGGCACCATCGGCCTGCCGCTGCCGTCGACCGACATCGCGATCCGCGACGACGCGGGCCAGGACGTCGCCCCGGGCCAGGCCGGCGAGATCTGCATCCGCGGGCCGCAGGTGATGGCCGGCTACTGGAACCGCCCGGACGAGACCGCCAAGGTGATGACCGCCGACGGCTTCCTGCGCAGCGGCGACATCGGCATCATGGACGAGCGCGGTTATGTGCGCA
>JAYSCA010000268.1:0-4344 GCA_041915165.1 Ideonella sp. | reverse complement strand
AACTTCTTCCGCACCCACTTCATCACGAAGGGGCAGGAAGCCGCGCAGGCCTGCCTGGCCACGCTGGACAGCCTGAGCACCCTGCCCGCCTGAGCGGCCCGGCCGCTCAGCCCTGGGACGGCGGAGCCGGCAGCGCGCTCAACACTGCGGCCTGCAGGTCGCGGATCCACGGCGCGTCGCCCACCGCCCGGGACAACAGGCCGGTGCCCACCATGGCGGCGAAGAGCAGGTCCAGCTCGGCCGTGGGCGGCGCCGGCTGGCCGGCTGGCGTGGCACCCTGCTGCGCCGCCTGCCGGAAGCGCGCCCGCAAGGTCGCCACGCCGTCGCGGTAGGTCGCAGTGGCGGGCTCTTCGGGGGCCTGCGCATCGCCCCGGGAGGCGAAGGCCAGCATCGGGCAAGTCCACTCCGGCGCGCGGGGCCGGAAGTAGAAGCGGACCAGCGCCGCCAGCACGCTGTCGCCGGCGGGCCGCTCCCGCTGCGCCACCTGGTCCCAGACCCCCAGCGCCTGCTGGAACGCCAGCGCGAAGGCCTCGTCGATCAGCGCTTCCTTGCTGGCGAAGTGCTTGTAGAAGCCGCCCGCCGTCAGGCCGGCCGCGCCCATGATGTCCGCGATGGAGACGTTCTCCACCCCGTGCTGACGGAACAGGCGGCTGGCCGTCTCGACGATGTGCTGCCGGTTGCGCTCCGCCTGGGCCCGCGACACCCGTCCCATGGCTCAGGCCGGCCGGCACATGACCACCATCTGGGTCACGAGGCGCTGGCAGGTTTCGCCATGCTGGTTCAGCGTCAGCGTCTCCGTGGTCACGATGCCCCGGTCCGGCTTGGAGCGGGAAGGCTTGATCTCCAGCACCCGGCAGTGCGCCCGCAGCGTGTCACCCGGCCGGGTCGGGCGCGGCCACTCCAGCGAGCCGCCCGCGCCGATCAGGCCGCCGCCCAACGGCACGCTCTGCACCAGCAGCTTCATGGTGATGGCGGCCGTGTGCCAGCCGCTCGCGGCCAGGCCCTGGAAGAAGGTCTGCTGGGCCGCCTCGCCGTCGGTGTGGAAGGGCTGGGGGTCGAACTCGCGGGCGAAGGCGACGATCTGATCCTCGTCGAGCTGGTATTCACCACTGCGGAATTCGTCTCCCACCGAGAGGTCTTCGAGGAACACGGGGGCCGAGGGGGTCATGGGCTTGTCTCCTGCTGTGCGCCGCTGGCGCTCTGATGAATCGAAACGAGGAGCCCAGCTTATCTCAAATAGATTTCATTCGGAATCTATTTGAAAGGAACGCTCTTGGTGCAGCGCGCACGGGACCAACCCCAGCCTGTCCTGATCCGGCACCGGAACAGCGCACCACCAGGCGGCAGAACCCGAGCAGCCGCTGGCCCGCCGATTGCTTGTATACCAACTAGAACCTCAATAGAAACACCACCCCGCAGCGTGCGCCTGGACACTGCCCCTCACGCCTTCACACCATGCCCACCATCGCCTCCGCCCCCTACGCCTGGCCCTACAACGCCGACCTGCGTCCCGCCAACACCGCCCTGGTCATCATCGACATGCAGACCGACTTCTGCGGCGTGGGCGGCTATGTGGACAAGATGGGCTACGACCTGTCGCTCACCCGCGCGCCGATCGAGCCCCTGAAGCGTCTGCTGGCCGAGGCCCGGCGCGTGGGCCTGCACGTCATCCACACCCGCGAGGGCCACCGGCCGGACCTGTCCGACCTGCCCGCCAACAAGCGCTGGCGCTCGCAGCAGATCGGCGCGGGCATCGGCGACATGGGCCCCTGCGGCCGCATCCTGGTGCGGGGCGAACCGGGCTGGGACATCATCCCCGAGCTCTACCCGATCGCCGGCGAACCCATCATCGACAAGCCCGGCAAGGGCAGCTTCTGCGCCACCGACCTGGAGCTGATCCTGCGGGTGCGCGGCATCGAGAACCTGATCCTCACCGGCATCACCACCGATGTCTGCGTGCACACCACCATGCGCGAGGCCAACGACCGCGGCTTCGAGTGCGTGATGCTGACCGACTGCACCGGCGCCACCGACCCCGGCAACCACGCTGCCGCCTTCCAGATGATCAAGATGCAGGGCGGCGTGTTCGGCGCGGTCTCTGACTCTGACGCGGTGCTCGACGCACTGCGGCCCTTCCCTTCCCGCTGAATCCCCCCTTCATCTCCAGGAGAAATTTCGCCATGACACGTCCATCGAATTCCCTGAGCTCCCTACCCCAAGCCGACCGTCGCCGTTTACTGACCGCCGCCGGGGCCACCGCGGCCTTGTCCTTGGCCGGCCTGCCCTTGGCCGGCCATGCGGCGGAAGGGCCGATTCGCATCGGCTTCTGGCCGATTGCCTCCGGCCTGCCGCTGTATGTCGGGCTGGAACGCGGCATCTTCAAAGAGGCGGGCCTGCACGTCGAGGGCGTGAAGTTCGCCAGCGCGCAACAGGTGGCCGAAGCGATGATCGCGGGCCGCATCCACGGCTCGGCCAACGGCACCGCGTCCGCCGTGCTGGGTCTGGCCGAGATCACCAGCCCCGGCTTGCTCAAGATCATCTGCGCCAACCCGTCGAACCACAAGCTGGTGCTGGACGAGTTCGTGGTGGCCAAGGACAGCCCCCCTGCGCTCCATCGCCGAGCTCAAGGGCAAGCGCATCGCCAGCGGCCCGGGCATCCAGAACGTCACGCTCGCGAAGATCATCCTGGAGAAGAACGGCATCGCCAACCCGACCGTCACCGAGCTGCCGGTCGGCCAGCATGTGCCGGCGCTGGCCGCGGGCCAGATCGACGCCGTCTACACCCTGGAGCCTACCGGCACCGCCGGCCGCCTGAAGGGCCTGACCCGCGTGCTGGAGACAGGCGTCATCTCGAAATACGTGCTCGGCGCCGCCGACGCCCCCTGGTTCGGGGGCGCCGCCAGCGTCACCACCTCCTTCCTGAAGGAGCAGCCCGAGGTGGCCAAACGCTACATCGCCGCCTACGCCAAGGCCGTGGACTGGGTGCGCAAACAACCCAACGAAGCGCGCACCCATCTGGACGGCTACACCGCGATCGAGGAGTCCCTGGTCAAGGAGGTGCCGCTGTCCGGCTTCACGCTGTACAACGAGTTCAGCAGCAGCGACATCGGCTACTTCCAGAAGTTCTTCGATGTCTTCACCGAGCGCAAGATCTTCAGCCGCAAGCTGGAGGTCAAGCCGCTGATCTACACGGCCTGAGCCCGCGATGCGTAGCTTCCTGACCGCGCGGCGTTGGCTGCCGCTGATCGGGCCGGTGCTGCTGATCCTGGTGTGGCAGCTGATGTTGTCCGCCCACTGGGTCCGCCCGATCCTGCTGCCCCCGCCGACCGAGACCTTCGCCTACCTGGGCGAAGCCCTGTCCTCCGGCGCCATGTGGCCCGATCTGCAGGCCACCGTGCTGCGCACCCTGGCCTCGTTCGCCCTGGCGGTCCTGATCGGACTGCCCCTGGGCGTGCTGCTGGGCAGCGCCGAAGGCGCCTACCGCAGCGTGGAGTTTCTGGTGGACTTCTTTCGCTCCACGCCCAGCTCGGCCCTGATCCCGCTGTTCATGCTGATCTTCGGCATCACCGACCTGAACAAGATCGCCATCGCCAGCTTTGGCGCCTTGCTGATCGTGCTGTTCAACAGCGCCTACGGGGTGATGAACGCCAAGAAGACGCGGGTGATGGCCGCGCAGATCATGGGGGTCTCGCGCTGGCATGTCTTCAAGGACGTGATGCTGATGGAAAGCCTGCCGCAGACCTTCGTCGGCCTGCGCAGCGCGGTGTCGATGGCACTGGTCATCGTCATCGTGGCCGAGATGTTCATCGGCTCGGAGACCGGTCTGGGCCACCGCATCATCGACGCGCAGCAGGTGTTCAACGTCAAGGACATGTATGCGTCGATCCTCATCACCGGCGCGCTCGGCTATGGCCTGAACCTGGTGTTCCTGCTGGCCGAACACCGGATCATTCACTGGAGTGGCAAGGCATGAACACACTGGACATTCCCTTTGCCAAGGCAGGCGTCCGCCAGGCCGCGGCCTCGCCGAGCACCCATGTGACTGTGCGGGGCCTGTGCAAGTCCTTCGCGGGTCAACCGCTCTATACCGACTTCAACCTGGACCTGCCCAAGCACCAGATCATCTCGATCTTCGGCCCCAACGGCTGCGGCAAGTCCACCTTGATGAACATGATCGCAGGCCTGATCCCGCTGGATGCCGGAGAGATCCTGTTTGACGGCAAGACACTGCGGGAGACCCGCATCGGCTATGTCTTCCAGAACTACCGCGACGCCTTGTTTCCCTGGCTCACCGCCTGGGACAACATCGCCTACCCCCTGCGCCGCCAGGGCATGAAGGCCGCC